>NZ_JBUOIV010000019.1:0-83750 GCF_055467485.1 Desulfosarcina sp.
GATGGCCGTCTGTGGTGGGACGCCCATTCCGGTTTAGGCAAGCAAATTGGAGGACCATGTTTTGTATACGGCAACATGCTGGTATTGGGCACACGCTGCAGCGCAGAAGACGGGTTTTTAAAATTGGAATTTTTCAATCAGCTTAAAAGACTCCCCTTTTGGCATAAGACCCGATATTATTGTTTCATTTCAGCGTTAATGGATGTTTCGTCCGGGACAAACATCAGCGAACAGAAATTACAGCAATTGATCGCTTTGGCGGGCAGGACTGACACCGATTCTGAAAACATGATTGCCGGGAGTCCTGGAACATTTAGGCTTTGGCAATACCAGATATCCATTGCCCCCGACGGCGATATAATATGGAAAACCTGTGGCGGGATGGGTCAAATTTTCGGCGGACCCGTAATAGTTGAAACTGGTATTCTATTCATCGGTCCTAAAAAATTCAATGATCCTCGACAAAAAAACAAAAGAGACTTCCTTCACAATTTACGCATCCTACCCAAATGGGACCAAACACATCTTTGGTGTCGTAGTTTGGCTTTGAAGCCTATATTGCCGGTGAGAAAAGAAAAGCAGATTTTTTCACTTCCTAAAAAAGAGAAGATCGAACAACAAACGAGAATTGCTCCCAAGAGTCATCATTCAGAATACGCCAAACAAGCATGGTCGCAACTTACAGACTATTATTCAAATACGGTAGATGAGATGAAGGCAAGGTGGCACAAACGAGGTGGTCTAAAAAGAAAAAATAGGAGTGATACCGAGGATCTTTTCTAAGTGATAATGGCAGCTTAACTGTCGTTGACATCCAGACGGTTTCTGACCACTGTCAACTCAAGTTCTGTTCAGGACAGATAATTGATGAAGAAAAAAGGTTTCCTCTCGATCAACCGGCCAGCAGAGTTTCCTTTTTAACCCATGACCCAGTCTTGCTTCGATCTCAGATCAAATAGTCACAAATTGACTTCTGTTTTGATGTATCGAGCCTGGATTCATTTCACCTTCAAAAGGTCCGAGAGCCCAAGTTCATTGAGTTTCTCTGCCCCAGGATACCCTGTTTCGAGATCCCACCCTCGCAGTCGATAAAACTCATCCCGCATCTTTTTGAAGACTTTACGGTCCAGGGTTTGGCCTTTTCGGTTTAAAACAGTATCACCCTCACCAGGGACAAGCACATCGGGGTTCATAAAAACAGATTGGACCGGATCAGTGAAATTGAATTCTGCAATGGTATCATCTTTCTCTGGTTTCCAACCTTCCCGTAAAAGGATTGCACGCTGCTGATTAAAAATGATTTCACCGAATTTCAACAAAGCATCTTCATCCAGTTTTTTGCCGGCGACTGCATTGAAGGTACGGGATTCCAAGGTTGAATCGCCCACCTTGTCGTCCGTGTGGTGTGAATACATCAATGGCCAACAGGAGTCACAAAGTCCAAGGCTGTCCTTTACACAGGTACGGTCAATGATGCAGGTAGCTGCCATGGCTTTGCCCTCGTGAGTGTTCAAATCCCAAGCCTTATCATGTCGCCAGAATTTGGCAGCAGCGGCTCGATATACATCCGCGGTGACTGGTGTTGATCCGGGATATTGTAAATTCATGACCCACATACCGATAATCCTGCTGACCTCATGAAGCATGGCGATGGGCTGCCGGGGCTCAAAGGCATAGAGCAGACCATTCATTGGATATTCTCTTGCCGAATAGGTTGCACCATCTCCCACACCTGAAACTTCATTGGCAAAAAGTAGTTTGGCCTCATCACCTAAAGCTTCGCCTGCTCTTAGAAGTCCTTCCGCGAGGACATCCCCAAAACCTTTTCGAAAAGCGATCATGTGACAAAGTTTTTCAAAGAACTCCCATTTGCCCAGCTTATCTATTTCAAGACCGGTTTGTGCGTCGCTCAAAAAACCTGCTTTGTATCCAGCACTTATCCATTGAACAATGTTGGCCATTTCCATGGTACACAACGATAGATCATTACAAAGCCCGGTTGCATCCACGGCAGTCTCTGCAGGCTCTCCCTGGCGTCCCATCACCCAGGGAAAGTAAACAAACATGGCCTGACACTTTCTTACAACTTCCTTGTTAGATTGAGTTCGGAATGTGGATCGCATGATGCAGTCCAGACCACACTGAAAACAAGACGCCTTACCGGTACGGGAAATCTGATCCGGCGGGTATGGATTGAAAGAAGTGTCCCGCTTATTCAACTTTATGGTCAACCGATTGAGTTCATTTAATGCCGCTGGATCGCTTACCAGAGGAGATTGATTCCCTATCACGGCAATGGCTTTTAGATTCTTAGCTCCGAAAACAGCTCCAAAACCGCCGGTCGCACTGCCCTCATTATCCGTCATCAGATTAGCGCTTCGGCATAGATTCATTCCGGCCGGACCAGTGGTAATGTAATGCGTTTTTTTGCCATGCTTTTGGATTAAATAGTCCCGGACCCGGCTGACTCCCTCAAGATGAATGCTGCCTGCATCTTCAAGCCCTGCTTCACCATCTGAAATGAATAGGTAAACAGGTCGTTTCGCTTTTCCAGACACCACTAGCCCATCGAAGCCAGCTCTTTTTAATGAGGGCCCCCAATAGCCGCCCATGTTGCCATAACAGAAACCTTCCGGCATCAACATTGGCGATTTTCCCACGACTTCAAACCGTGAGGCACCTTGTACGCCTGTTGCCGTCAATGGCCCTGTCATAAAAATCAAGTGATTTTCCGGGTCAAAAGCCTCGGCAGTGGCAGGGACATTTTCCCAATAAAGGCGTGTAGCGACTCCTCGTCCGCCTAAAAACCGATCCGCATACGGACGGGTGTCAATCTCTGTGATGACTGCTGAAGAAAGATCAACCTTTAAAATTTTACCACACCAACCGTAGCTTAAAGATTTCTTTTTATTTTCCGCCACAGCACCTCCTATTTTTTCTTCTCTTCATCCACCATACCAACTTTGTATCTGATATTTCGAAGCTGTCTGGCAAAGGCGATCTTATTTTAGGTCTTCAATATGTTGAATTTTGTCATTTCTGGCTATTTTTCATCTTGAATGGTTGAAAAAATTTGTCAATCCATTTAATCGACTCATGAACAAATCAAGCCCTGGCTCAGCAATCTGACAGGCTGCCAAACCAGGACTATGAGTTGTGTTTATTGCAAGATCCCCAATATATTCGCTCCAATCCTCGACAACCTGAAACTGGACTCCGCGGACAATTCATCCCACTGGGCAGCCCTGGTGTAAGTATTGACGATAGCGAACATGGTGTCTCCCATCTCCATCGGCCAGGCCCACTCAACCGACTCCCTTTCCTGGGCATTTAACCCAAATTGACGATTGAAGCTCGCCAGCGTCGATTCTGGATTCTCGACCGGTGATTCCATGGACAACTTGAACTGTGATCGCTGTGCGCCTAATTCGTAACTGACCTTGTCCAACACCTGGGGGAATTCGGAAAGGATCTTGGTGCTCACATGCCGATATGACGCAGAGACTTCAGTTTTTGAAATCATTCCATTCTGACACACAAGGCGAAGGACAAACGCCGCAATGGACAGTGATGCCAACCCGACTTCAGAATTCGAAATGCTGATCCCCGGTTTGAATCTGTCACCGTCGATCTCGAATGCCTTGACGCATACGTAAGAGCGCATACAAACTCGGACTTTACTCACACCATTTGTCCAGATTGTAGGGACGCGATTTATCCCGAATTGAAGAAATAGAACCATACGTAAATCCCACCTACCATCACCGATAGCTGTCCTTGCCCTATTTGGTTTGGGGATTATTTGGTAGGAGTATTTTGACAAGAGCAATTGACCTGATGTAATCTCGATGCGTCTTCATAGCGACCCAGGTCGCGTTATGGATGGATAATCAGATCCGCACAATCCATTGCCAATTAAAAAGGTGATTAGCACCGACGAAGGAGATGGTATTGCAATGAGCAGGCAGGAAGACGATGAGCGTTATGAAAACGGGATATACACGCCACCCAGACGCTCCCAGCGGACCAAGTTCAGGGAGTTTGACGAGGATGAGAATGAAGCTGCGATTAGGGAAAAACGTTCCAGTAAACGTTCGCATCGCCAAAAAACGGGCAAAGATGATGTCTGGCCCGATGCCGACGATTAAGATGCCCTGAACAGAACTTGAGTTGACAGTGTTCAGGCCCAACTCATTTACCACTACCAATAGCTATTCTTGCCCTCACGGGATGGGGATTATCTGGTAGGTGATCTGATCCTCTTTACCATCCAGAACCGACTTGCCAAGGCTCCCTTTCGGTCGCCCCAGCACCTTGCCCTGTGCACGTGCACGTGCCAATCCTTCCTCGGTCCGCTCACTGATCAGATCCCTTTCGATCTCAGCGAACAATGAAAACATCGTCACTATCACTTTGGTTTTCATATCTTTTTCCCATTCAGGTCCATAGCTTCCTTGATGCAGATGATCCGAACACCGCTTTCCAGTAGCTTGTCCACGATGAGAGTGATCTGCCCAACAGATCGAGCGAGTCTGGATAGTTCAGCGACGATCAGCGTGTCACCCTTACCAAGTACTTGCAGCAACTCATCAATGCGCCGCTGCTTGGTGGACTTGACAGTCCTTCGAAAGACAGATTTGCTTGACCTGACAACTCCTAATCGTGTTATCTGTATTTCAGCCGGCCGGGAGCTGATCTACATATGTCTGCGGATCGGTCAACGACCGATATTTTAGATCTTCAGCATCCATTGCACATTGAGTGTTCGTGGATCGATTCAAGTTTCTCGGTGCCCAGGAGAAGGGCGACCGATCTGAGCGGCTGTCTTCAATTCGACTATTTTCAGGCGAACGGGTGCCATCGATTGACCAGCATCCTCATTGCGGAGTTAAAATGCAAGATAATAGAAAGCTAAGCCGTGAACAGCTGCTGAATTGCCTGGATTTTGGGAAAGCGCTGACTTCCGAACTGGATCCTAATCGGCTGTTGGAGCAGATTATGGAAAAAGTTTCCAAGCTTTTTCCTTCCGAGAACTGGTCGCTGCTTCTTTTGGATGAGGCCACGCAAAAATTGAGATTCGAGCTGAGCATCGACCTCGATCTGGCGCTAGTGGAAGATTTCCGGCTGGATCTCGGGCAAGGGGCGGCCGGTCAGTGTGCGTTGAAGCAGCAATTGCTCGTACTGGAGGATGTCACGCAGTACGAATTTTTTGATGGCAAGGTGGACGAGCTGTCCGGCTATCGCACAAAATCACTGGTTTGTGTTCCCGTCGTGTTTGCCGGTCGCACGCTGGGAGTCCTGGAAATGGTCAATCCCAAGGCACTCGATGAGGAGAGCATTGCGTTGCTGACCACCGTTTCGGACTATCTGGCCATCGCCATGGAGAACACGCGCCGTTATAGGAAGTTAAGCGATATGGCCATCCGAGACAGCTTGACCGGGCTTTACAACCAGCGCTACTTATATCGTTCACTGGGAGCGCTCATCGAAAAATGTAAGGCCGGGGGAGGGTGCTTTTCCCTTATTTTCATGGACATCGATGATTTCAAGACAGTCGTCGATGCGGAAGGGCACCTTAACGGCAGCCGGACCCTGCAGGAAATCGCCCAAAAGATTCAAGGGTGCCTCGGCGATGCATCCTTTGCCGTTGCCTATGGCGGGGATGAGTTCGTGGTGGTGCTGCCGGATACCGACAGCGTCCACGCCGCTGAAACCGCCCGAAAGATCAGGGAGTCCATCAAAACCGCCACGTTTCTGACCCGCTGGAGCCGCAGCGTCCAGGTGACGGCCAGTTTCGGTGTCGCCACCTTTCCTGACAATGCGCGGGGTATCGAAGAACTGCTTTCCCTGGCCGACCAGGCGATGTTCAGAGTCAAAAACACCGGAAAGGATCGCGTCGGATTGAGCCTGCATTGACTGTGTTAACTAATTGCTCCCCTGAATCGTACGATACCATCCATCACCGCGCCCTTTGAACGGGCCCGACGCCGGATCTTCCTTTTCTCGTATTACCGGTTTACCGATGCGACTGCTTCAACTCCTTCCAGATTCTGCGCATGACGTCCCTGCTCGTTTCGTCATCGTCCTGAGTCAGCATTCCAAATGCATCTTCGAAGTCAGGCACAGATGATTTATCTGTAGGGTCGCTGGCATTCTTTCCCCGGTGGGACATATCGGTCAGGATTTCATTTACGATTTGGTCGATGTATGGCGTTCGCATTGAATGCCCCTTTCTCCCATGGTGCCGATATGGGTGGAATATGATCCAATCCTCCGAGGAACCGAACCACCCTCGGGTGGTCCGGTTCAGCAAGGAAGGTAAAGAGGAATGTGGCTCCCTGGTTCCTGGACAGGGTCAGCAGGGTGCCCAAAAGTTGAGTCGCAGACTACCATCCCATCCTTACATGAACATGACACCAAGATTACCGGATGGTAATCGACAGGCTGGGATCCTATTGAAAAAGGGTGCCGCTTGAAACCCGATCAGGCATCGCCGCTGAGTGGCTGAAATTGAGCGTTTGCGAACATCGATGGGGGTTGTTGTTTTCAGTCCGGTCTTTACACAATCTTTACATGTTTTTTATCAACGCTTCATACCCAACCATTACCGTTTACCAGCGTTCTTTTTTTTGTGGATTGAAACGGGTCTTGCGGTCAGGTCTGTCGTCGATTGGATCCACCCGGCCACGTCCGATCGAGCAACCCTGGGCGGTTTTGCCGACAGCCGCCGGGGGAATGAGGAAGTACCATTATTTTAAGAAAAAATTTACTCACAACTGAGAAAATGCTATAGAGCCGGCACCCGGCTGACATTGCACGGTTGAAACCTGAAATCAGATCAGGAACCCGGTGACATCATGGCAGGCCCAGGTAAACTGAAGCAGATCAACGCATTTCTTACGACCGTCGGTTGGGTCGAGCGTCCCGTTTCGGTGTATTTCCTTGCCGCCGGGGAGTACAATGCCAACTATCTGGTCAAAGGCCAAAAAAACAGTTACGTATTGCGCATCAACCAGGGCAGCCAGCTGAACCTGGGTCATGACCAGATCGCCTACGAATACAAGGTGCTCGAGGCCCTGGCCGGATCCGGCGTAACGCCGCGGCCCATTGCCTGCCATCCGCATCCCGAACCGCTGGGGGGCGGTGCACTCCTCATGACCTACCTGCCCGGCAAGGCCCTGGTCTACAAGATTCCCCTGATCCTGCCCCATATTGCCGTGGCCTTTGTCGTTCTGGTAGTCTGGAGCCAGTCGGGCATCCTGGCCTCTGTGGCCCATTGGCTGGGCCTTATCCGGTCCATGAACGAATTTCCCAACCTGCTTTATTCCGGCTGGGGGATCGGGATGATTCTGGCCTACACACTCAAAGGCACCCCCTTTGCCATGCTCCTGGTCATGGCGCTGCTGGTCCGCTTCGATGTCCGGCAGATCCAGACCGCAGCCATGCTCGGGGCTTCCGGCCTGCGGATTTTTTCCAGCATTGTCCTGCCCCGATTGGCCCCGGCCATCCACACCGGCTTTATCATCCTTTTTCTATACAGCTTCGGTGCCTTCGATATCCCTTATCTGTTGAGCGAAAGCCGGCCGGGCATGCTGAGCATCCAGGTCTACAATCTGTATTTCAGGCACGACCTGGCCCGGCGACCCGAAGCCATGGCCATCCTGACCATCATGTTCGGTTTTGCCGTCCTTTTCATCATCGCCTATTCAAAGGTTGTCCGGCGCCTGGAAAACGGGGTCAGAAAATTATGAAGCACCTCGGCACACTGCTGATCCTGGTCCTGATCTTCGTCCTGCCGGTGATCGTCCTGCTGCTGACCGGCCTTGCACCCGGCTGGCGGTTCCCGGATGTCTGGCCGGATACCTTTTCGCTGAAGGGCGTCGATTATCTGGTCCGGCATCACGACCAGATCCTGACCTCCTTAGGATCCTCCTTCGTCTTTTCCCTGCTCACCGTCCTGTTCACCCTTGTCATGTGCCTGTTTCCGGCCGCCGTTTTTGCCAGGTCCGAATTCATGGGCAAGGCGCTGCTGGAGGGGCTGCTGCTTACCCCGGCCCTGGTTCCGCCCATGACATTTGCCATGGGCCTCCACTTTTTGTTCATCAAGCTTTCGCTGACCGAAACCATGCTGGGGGTGGTCATCCTGTTGGCCATGTTCAGCTATCCCTATATGTTCAGGGCGCTGGTGGCCGGATTTCAGACCATGGGGGAAGACTATCACAAATGTGCGAGGAACCTGGGTGCCGGCACCCTGGCGATTGCGCTGCAGGTGGAACTTCCGCTGCTCATCCCGGCAATGGTCGCCGGCGGCAGCGTGGTTTTTCTGGTGGCGTTTTCAGAATACTTTCTGGTTTTCCTGATCGGCGGCGGCAGTGTACCATCATTTACCGGCACCCTGTTTCCATTGCTCTCCTCGTCCAACCGTTCCCTGGCAGCCATCCTGACCCTGATCTTTCTGTTCCTGCCCATCCTCCTGTTTCTGGCGATGGACACCGCTGTGGTCAGGATCTACCGAAAAAAGGGGATGATGTGAGACAGGCGGGGCGACAATCGTGTCATTCCTTGCGCTGCCGCTCTCTGAACTCCCAAGGCGGCACCACATTGTAACTCGACCAGATGCCCAGCTTGAGCGTCCTGGCTTGATTTTCCATCTTTTCCCATTTGAGGCATTCATCGGTTCGGCATAGGTCCGTATTCACCCAGGCATACCCATTGGCCACCATCGCGGCGTTGACGCTGGATTCCTTTCCCTGGCGGATAACGACGGCAACCGCCTGGTCGAACCGGTCGGTTTCCACCACGTTGATTTCCACGGGATGTTGGAGGACCAAGCGCCTTAAAAACCGTGTGGCGGCCACATTGCCGTCTTGTCCGGATTCCGGAGCATCGATGCCGTAGAGCCTGACCCTGACCGTCTGGCCCTGGACGTCGGCATTGAACGTGTCTCCATCGTACACATCGATGACTGTTGCCCGGGTGGCATAGGCGAAAGTCGGTATGGCCGCCAGGATGATCAAAAGCGCTGCAATTTTCCGCATCATTGGATTGCCCTGTTCATTCGCGTCGTGTTGCCTGCACAACATGAGAATTTTCAGCTTGTTTTCAATATAGCGGTTGACACGATCAATTTCAATCAGGCACTCAATATATCGGCATGCCGAGCGAGTGTGCGGCCGGGATCGGTATCCCGCGCCATCTTGAACCGCGACGGCGAGCACCTTCCCTGCGGTTTGCCGCGGGGAGGGTTCAATGGGCGCCTCGCCGACGCGGAAGGCATCCAGGAGCATCCTCGAGGCAAAAAACGGCGCTGTTCAACGCTTTTTTTCTCACGCGGACCCCGGTGACACTGAAAATGGCAGACAATCCACCTATCGGTCAATTGACCATCATCCCTTATGAAGACAGGTACCGGCAGGCCTTTGCGCGGCTCAACCGCAAATGGCTCGAGGAATTCGGCCTGCTGGAGGATGCTGACCGCAAACATCTGGACACCCCGCGCGAATCGATCATCGCGCCGGGGGGACAACTGTTTCTGGCTGTCGAGAATGGGATGGTCGTGGGTACGTGTGCAGCCGTTAATCGTGGCGAATCGACCGTAGAAATGGCCAAACTGGTTACCGCACCGGTCGCCCGGCGACGTGGAATCGGGCGTCTGCTCGCCCGGACGGTGATCGACTTTGCTGCCGGCGTCGGTGCGAAGAAGGTCGTGCTGGTTTCGAGCACGAAGCTCAAATCCGCCCTGGGGCTTTACACGTCAATGGGTTTCGACCACCGGCCGCTGCCCGCTGGGCTGGAGTATGCCTCGGCGGATGTCTACATGGAGCTTGTGCTTTCCTCGGATCACGTGGATCCTGTTAAAAAATAGTAGCGGCTCCGATGACCGTGTCCGGCCGCGGCCGGACAGGCTCACAATCGCACGGGGATGCGTTTTTTGTCCGTGCATTGAATACCCTGAACCGATCTTGACGCCCGTCGGATGCATCCTTATTTTACACGTACACCGGAGCAACGCATTGGACACCCAGTTGTCCAGCCGGTCACGCCCCGTGGCCGGCCCCCTCGCACTACCCCTTGCTCCGGTTCCACTTTTCTGAGCCACCGAGATCCAGGCAGCTTTCAGGCGCCTTTTAAAAGACCAGATGCTCTTTTATACCGAGCTGGGCGGCCACAAAGTGCGCCGCCGCCTGACCGAGCCAGTTGGGCTGGTGGGCGTCGGAGCCGATGACGAATGGGAAGCGATCGGTAAACGGACCGTAAAATTGTCTCCAGTCCGTTCGCCAGACATAGCGATTGTTGATTTCGACCAGGCAATCGGCGGGTACCCGATTCAGGTCGGTGCCCAGCGCATCGGGATGAGCGACAATGACCGGCTTGCCCGTGGCCAGCAGTCCGTCCAGCGAACGATAGTCGGCATCCCGGTCCCGACAGTGGATGATGTAATAATCGACATCACAGGCTGCGGCTGCCGCGACCCAGGCATGCCCGTCCACTTCGACGCCGACCTTCAACCCGGCCCGGCGAATCTGCCTGACATAGTCTTCGAAAATGCCGTCACCGAGATTTTCGAAATGGTCGCTGATTCCCACGATTCTGGCGTGCTTGAGCGAAGCGACCAGGGCAATCGTCTGTTCGGGCACGACAGACGCATCGCTGGTGGAATAGGTGGTGTGAATGTGCAAATCCTGCTGCAGCATGAAAAAGCCTTTAATTGTTTCGACAAACTATTCAGTTTTTCGGCGCTTGCCGATGTCTGTAAAATACCCACCACCCAAGGTGATGCCCAGCACAGAGTTTGCCTTTCTCAGCCGGTCTTTTGAATCAGGTAGAGACTGACCACCAGCCCCGCACACCCCAGCAGGCGGAAACCGTTGACCGGGTGGCGCAGCAGGCCGAAAACGCCGAAGTGATCCAGGATCACCGAGACGATGAGCTGACCGACGATGGTGGCAACCAAGGTGTTGGCGATGCCGATGCGCGGCGCCAGCATCAGGATGGTGGTGACGAAAATGACCCCGTAGATGCCGCCGGTGTAGTAAAACGCCGGGGTGGATTTAAGCTGGGCGGCCGAGGGCAGCGGTGGGTTGAGCGCCACCAGCAGGAGAAAAAGAAAGATGATGGCCCCGAAAAAAGAGATGAAGGTGGCCTGCAGCGGGTGGTTGAGGCTCTTGCCCAGGTGGGCGTTAATCGAACCCTGGATCGGCAGCAGGCCGCCCACACACAGGGCCAGCATCAGAAATACGATATTCTTCATGTCTTTCCCTCGTTTTTGCGGTTCAGGGGGTCTTCAGTCCTTTTCATCGTCCCGGTGAACGGTTTCCGGCGAAAAGGCGGGCAGGCAGACGGCGATGTACTCGGCACCTTCCGGTTCCGGCGTGCTGTAGCGCACCCACTGGCCGGCATGGGTGATGACCGCCTCGCCGGCCCGGATGTCCAGCGTGCCGGCTTCCGATTCCACCCGGAGCATTCCGTTGAGCACAACGGTGTATTCGTCGAAGGCAGGTCGCTGCCCGGGCTCCTGCCATCCGGATGGAGAACGCATGCGGGCGACGCTGACCGCGCCGGTGCCCGAATTGACCCGCCCGATATACTCTTCGATGCGTTTGGGTCGGGTGCCTGCCGCTTCGATGATGCTCGGGCCGTTGATTTTTGTGGGCATGATTGTCCTTTCAGGATTTGGAAGGTCGGATGTCGGAGGTCAGAAGTCCGAAGTCAGCGGTCCGCTATCGGTCGAACCGAGTTTGCCAATTGCAATTGAAGATGGGGAAGGCACACTTTTCGTTGAGCTTTGAGCTATTCGATCAGGCCCACCAGATGGTCGTGCTGGCCCCGTTCGATCTGGAACTTGTCGTTGTGCTTTTTCAGCAGGTCGGCGAAGCTGCGGCATCCATAGCTGGCCTCGTCGAAGGTCGGGTCAAGCCGCTTGACCACCGGCCGGATGGCGGCCTTGAGTACCCATTTGTCTCCGTTTCGAAGGGCGATCTGTTTGATGGCCTTGGTGATCAGTTCGGCTGCATCCTTGACGGTAGCGGTTTCCGTCTCCTCTTCTTCGTCCTGCGGCTCAAGGGCGAAGGTTTCGTAATATTTAAAGTCCGAGCAGCTGTTGGCCCAATGGCGGTTGGTGGCGTTTTTGCATCCCACGCCGATGAGATCCTTGCCGGCAGCCTTGAGCTTCTGGGCCAGGGGGATGAAATCGCTGTCCCCACCCACGACGATGATTGACGAGATGTGGGGAAAGCGCAGGATATCCTCCACCGCATCTAAAGAGAGCTTGATGTCCGCCCCGTTTTTGGCCTGGGCACCCGGGGGAAAAAGCTGGATTAGCTCCACGGCGCACTTGAGCAGGCTCTGGCGGTACCGGGTAAACCAGTGCCAGTTGCAGTAAGCTTTGTTGATGGCCACGTTGCCATACGTGGTGGCAAAATCGTAAACGCCCTGCACGTCCACCAGAACCTCCTGCTGCCGGTGCCGGTTGGCCGGCTTCGGGTAACTGCCGCTGCCGTTGAGGGCGTCGAATATGCTGGCGTGCAGGTTTTCGAAATCCCAATAGATGGCTACCGCTTCCTTGGCCATATGCTCCTCGTCAATGGATGAGTGGGCTTGAACGGTCGATCGTTTGCCGGGTTTTCCCGTCGTCTTACAACTTGCCAAACATTAATGAGAATATCGGATTTTGTCAATTTATCCGTCGGCGCCGCCGGATAATCCACCGCCAGCCTTTATCCGGACAATTTGCGTATTATAGTAGAAGCTGTGTCTGTTGACGAATGGCCACCCGAGGATGCCATCGTTCCATTCCGCTGCGAATCCCGTCGATCAGGCATCCCCCGTCCCGGCGCGCTCCTGGACCGGTGGTTGTCCGTTGGCAGCGGCGTTGACCTGACCAGCCATCGGCCGTAAACGGATGGCCGCCGGCAGGAGCATGACATCCTGAAATGTCAAACTAAAGGACCGACCACTGAAAACCGACGCCCCCGCCAACCCGTCCCCGTCCCCGTTTTCGGTGAACAATGTGCGCCGGTTCATCGCCTTTCGGGTATTTTTTAACTGCCGGTTCTACTATCCGATTTTTACCGTTTTATTCCTGGATTTCGGGCTCACCGTGGCCCAGTTCTCGATTCTCAATGCGGTGTGGGCGGCCACCATCGTGATGGCCGAGGTGCCCTCGGGCGCCCTGGCCGACATCGTCGGCCGGCGTCGACTGCTGGTCTTCGCCGCCTTCTCCATGCTTGTGGAAATGGCCATCCTTTGCTTTGCGCCGCGAGGCAACACCACGCTCCTGTTCAGCTTTTTCTTGATCAACCGGGTGCTCAGCGGCCTGGCCGAAGCGGCTGCCAGCGGAGCCGACGAGGCCATCGCCTATGACGCCCTCCAGGCCGAAGGATTGGCGGACCAGTGGGGGAGGGTGCTGGATGTTCAGATGCGACTGCGTTCGGTGATGTTCATCCTCACCATGACCGTCGGTGCGGCGGTTTACGACGCGGACCTGATGACGCGGATCGTCGCCGCGTTCGGATCGGGCTATCAGTTCACCCAGGCCCAGACCCTGCGCTTTCCCCTTTACCTGACCTTCATCCTGGCCCTGTTCACCATCGCCACCGTTTGGCGGCTGGACGAGATCTGCCCCAATCCCAAGGCGGATGGCACCTGTGAGGAGCAGTTCGGCGGCTCGGCCATGGATGCGTTCAAACTGACTCTTTCCACCGGCAGCTGGATTCTCAACACCCCCTTTGTCCTGGCCGTCATTCTTTTCGGCATGCTCTTCGACGGCATTCTGCGCATGGTCATCACGCTGGGCAGCCAATACTACCGCATGGTGCAGCTGCCCGAATCGACCTATGGGATTATTGGATCGGTGATGGCGGTGATGGGGCTTTTCATTCCCCGGCTGGCGCTTCGCATTGCGGAAAACCATTCGCCGGCCTTCTGCCTGTGGACTACCGCCGCCACGGCACTTGCCGGCTTGAGCGGCATGGTGTTCTTCTGGCCGTACGCCGGGCTGCTGCCTGCCCTGGTGGCCTTTTCCGCCCTTTACATGGTGGGGTTTTACGTCAGTTTTTTCGTCAACCAGCAGGCGTCGTCATCGCGCCGGGCAACGGTGCTCAGCTTCAAGGGACTGGCCTACAACCTCGCCTACGGATTTATCGGGATCGTTTATGCTGGGCTTCTGGAGGTTAAAAAGACCGGTATCGATGCCGTCGATATCAATACCCAGGCAGTGGAGAATATCGTTTTCAAGGAGACTTTTTTCTGGTTTCCGCTTTCCCTGGCCGCCGGCCTGGCGGTGTTGACGGCAGGCGTCCTTGTCTGGCGGGCGAGGCGACGATGAAAACACCGGCCGTGGATGGCGCCATCGCCGGGACCGTCCACAAGGGCGTCTTTCTCATCCTGCTGGCCACGCTGTGCATCGTGCTGATGAACACCTGCGCCAAGGTCAGCAGCGTGGCCCACGGACCGGTGGAGATGGTGTTTTACCGGGGGGTGGTGGCCCTTGGCCTGCTGGTTCCCTTCATGCTGGCCACGCGTCCCGTGTCCGTGTTCCGGACCCGCCGGATCGGGGCGCACCTGTATCGAGCGGCAGTGGGCAACATCGGTGTGGGGCTGGTTTTCTGGGCCTACTCCCTGCTGCCCATGGCCAACGCGACGGCGATGCTCTTTGCGGCGCCGCTGTTCGTCACGGCGTTGTCGCCCCTGTTGCTGGGGGAACGGGTGGGCCCGAGTCGGTGGATCGCTGTGGCGGCGGGGTTCGGCGGGATCCTGTTGGTTGCCCGGCCGTCGGTCAACCTGCTGGCCGACCCGGCATCCATGGTGGGGCTGGGCGCGGCCCTCTGCATCGCACTGGTGGACATGGCGCTGCGCAACCTGGGCCGCACGGAAGACCCCCTGACCACGGTTTTTTACTTTATCCTGGGCGGGGTGATCCTGACGGCCCCTTACGCGTTGTTATACGGCACCTTGCCGGATAGCGGGATCCTGCCCTGGATCGCCGGCATCGGGATCTTTACCGCCGTTCAGCAGTTGGCCAAGACGGCGGCATACCGGTTTGCCGAAGCCTCTTTCCTGGCGCCTTACACATACACGGCGATGGTATGGGCCACCCTGGCCGGATGGTTGCTGTGGAGAGAACTGGTTACGCTGCAGGTGATGGCGGGGACCGGGGTGGTGATCGCCAGCAATTTGTTCATTCTCCGGCGTGCCGAGCCCGCCGCCTGGAAATAATCCCGTGTGGCGCCGGAAAGTCCATGTTGACAAGCGAAAAGCAGTTGCCATATTCTTCCTCTTTGCGATCGCCGTTCCTTTTTTCACTGGAGAACCTCGATTCAAGGCCCTGACGGCCCTGTGCCACCCTTTCTATTTATGATTCGCCATCGACTCCCGTTGAGGCTTCCATTGACCCGGTATCGGCTGAACCGGAAATGTGCCGGAAACATCGCAACCCCGACAGCAGCCCATGCCGGCTGTCCGCAACCCTAGCTAAAGAAGACAAGGTCGATCCATGGTCCAATCCGATGCCATCGAACAGGCCCCGGCGCCCGGCGCCCGGGAACTTCATTTTGCGGGAGACACGATCACCTTCCACCTCAACGTGCCCGAATCGTGGGACGGGCAGGCCTGGCTGCGGACCAGCCTGGGACACGGCCGGTCTGTGCGCCGGGAAATCGTCCGGCAGGTCGACCGTCAGGAAAACCCCCTGGGCCGGAGCTGGTACGACATTCCCATGACCGCCGTCGGAAAAGGCCGCTACACCCTCACCGTCGCCCTGACCGAGGTGGGGCACTTCGAGGCCAAGGGCTATTTCCTGGCCCCGGACAGTGCCGACCCGCTGTGGCCGCCGGGGGCCAACACCGCCATCAACGTGGCGCCGGCGAACGCCTGCTGTGCCAACATCATCTACAATGCCTTCGTGCGTCAATTCGGCCCGAACAAGAATGGGGCCATGGGCGATGTCGACTCGGCCGTGAAAAGCCTGGACGACGCCGGATACACGGTCATCCCCCCGTCGGGAACGTTTCGCGACCTGGTCGGGGAGCTGGATTTTATCATTGGCCACCTGGGCTGCCGGATCGTCCAACTGCTGCCGATCCACCCCACGCCCACCACCTATGCCCGCATGGGCCGGTATGGAAGCCCCTATGCGGCATTGAGCTTTACCGCCGTGGATCCGGCCCTGGCTGAATTCGACCCCAAGGCCACTCCCATGGAGCAGTTCATCGAACTGGTGGATGCCGTCCACGCCAGGGGGGCGCGCCTGTTCATCGATATTGCCATCAACCATACCGGCTGGGCGGCAAGCCTTCACGAAACCCATCCCCAGTGGCTATCCCGGGAAGCGGACGGCCAGATCGAAAACCCGGGCGCCTGGGGGGTGGTCTGGGCGGACCTCACCCGCCTGGATTACAGCCATAAGGATTTGTGGCGGTACATGGCCGACGTCTTTCTGACCTGGTGCCGCCGGGGCGTAGATGGGTTTCGCTGTGACGCCGGGTACATGATCCCCACGCCGGCCTGGCGCTATATGATCGGCAAGGTGCGGGCCCAGTTCCCCAACGTGATCTTTTTGCTGGAGGGGCTCGGCGGCAAGATCTCCGTTACCCGGGACCTGCTCAACTGGGCGGATTTCAACTGGGCTTACAGTGAGTTGTTTCAGAACTACGACCGGGGCCAGCTTGAACATTACCTGCCCGGCGCCATGGAGATCTCCCAGGCCGACGGCACCGCCATCCATTTTGCCGAAACCCACGACAACCCGCGCCTGGCCGCCACTTCCCCGGCGTATGCCCGCATGCGCGTCGCCCTGTGCGCCCTGCTTTCCAGCCAGGGGGGCTTCGGATTCGCCAACGGGGTGGAGTGGCTGGCCACGGAGAAAATCAACGTGCACGGCTCTCCGTCTCTGAACTGGGGCGCGCCGGAAAACCAGGTGGACGCCATCCGCCGGATCAACGCCCTGCTCACGGTTCACCCGGCATTCTTTCACCCGGTACGCGTGGAGATGATCCAGCAGGGACCGGGCAACACCATCGTTGCCGCCCGTCGATGTGAACCCGGCGGCAGCGGGTTGCTGGTTCTGGTCAACCTGGATGCGGCATCGGCCAACCAGGCAGCCTGGTCCCGAAGCCGGGCACCCCTGGACGGGGATTCGGCTACTGACCTGCTTAGCGGGCAGACGGTATCCATTGGCGGCGACGGGCTAACGGGGCGGCTCTCGCTCGACCCGGGGCAGGTGCTGTGCCTGACCAACGACCCGGCAGACCTGGAGCGGGTCGTCCATGCCGCAGACCGATTCCCACGCACCCCGGATCGCATCCTCAGGCAACGGCTCCGGGCCAAGGCGCTCGAGGTGTGGCGGTTTCACCGGGGGGTCGGGGACCTGGGCCAATGGGACCCGAACCGGGCCGCCATGCAGTTGCAGGCATCCCCCCTGGATTTCTGCCGATCCATGAATCCCGCCGGCGCCACGCCGCGAACCGTTGTCTGGCAATTTCCCGTCGACCTGCGGCGGGAGGTGATGGTGCCGCCGGGCCATTTCCTGCTGGTCGTCGGTCACCACCCGTTTCGGGCCTCCATCTCTGAAAATGGAGCGGTGATGGCCGTCGAAGAGAGCCTGACCGATGCGGTCGGCAGCGCCTTCGTCCTGTTTCGCCCGCTGCCGTCAGCCGGCCGACACAAATCGCGAACATTGAAGATTTCCGGTTACGACCCCGCCGGCTGCACCCACCACGAGTCACCCCTTTTGTACCTGACAACGGCCCGCCAGATCAGGGTGAGAAAAATGTTCACCCGGCCGCGCAAACGCCTTTCCGGCATCCATATGCTCGGCACCAATGGACGCGGCGCCATGACCCGGGCCCATGCCCATTGGGACAGGTTGCCCAGCCGCTACGATGCGCTGCTGGCGGCCAACCTGAGCCCGGTCTTTCCCGAGGACCGCCGCATCCTGCTGACCCGCATGAGAGGGTGGGTGGTGTTCCAGGGCTTTTCCCAGGAGATCGGCCCGGACTGCCTGGATGCGTTCGGGTTCGATTTCGATGCATGGGGCGGCTGGCAGTATCACATCCCTTCAGGGCAGGGGCAGCACGTGGTGTTGAGCGTCGGCATCCGCATGCCACCGGGCAAAAACGCCGTCGACATGGTGTTCTACCGGCACCCGGCCCAGGGCCGCAAGGATCGCCTGGCGGACGACCGGCCGGTGACCCTCATCCTGCGCCCCGACATCGAGGACCGCAATTTTCACGAGACCACCAAAGCGTTTACCGGGTCGGAATACCGCTTTCCGTCTGCGGTCACCGGCCGGGAAAATGGGTTCACCTTTCAGCCCGGCGACGGCCATGCACTCGAAATGGATGCGCAGCGGGCCGATTTTTTCATCGAGACCCAATGGCAGTACATGGTTCACCATCCGCAGGAAGCCCAGCGCGGCCAGGACCCGCATTCGGATCTGTTCAGCCCCGGCTACTTTTCCGGACCCCTGGCCGGCGGTGAGAGCGAAATCTTAAGGGCCCGGGTGGCGGGCGAGGCCGGTGTCTCCGGGCAACCCGACGTTGACCTGCGGCGACGGGTCAGCCGGTTTTTCGAAACCTCGCCCCAATGGGAATTGCCGGTGCCCGCATTGACCAAAGCGCTCGACCAGTACATCGTCAAACGGGATCAGTATTCGACGGTGATCGCCGGTTATCCCTGGTTTCTGGACTGGGGGCGCGACACCCTCATCGTGGTACGGGGGATTATCGCCGCCGGGCGTCTCGAGGAGGCCCTGAGCATTATCGTGCAGTTTGCCATGTTCGCTGAGGACGGCACCATACCCAACATGATCCGGGGAACCGACACGGGCAACCGGGACACTTCCGATGCGCCCCTGTGGCTGTTTCGGGTGTGCGACGAACTGGGGACGCTGATGGGCCAGGCCAAATTGCTCAAAACCGACTGCGGGGGGAGGCCATTGAAGCAGGTCCTGCTTTCCATCGCCCGGTCCATCATGGCCGGAACGCCCAACGGTATCATCATGGACGAAGACAGCGGCCTGCTCTTCAGCCCGTCTCATTTCACCTGGATGGACACCAACTATCCGGCAGGTACCCCTCGCCAAGGATACCCCATTGAGATCCAGGCCCTGTGGCAGGCCGCTCTGGCATACCTTGGCCGGGTGGACGCATCGGAACCGCGCAAGCAGTGGCAGCGCCTGGCCGGGCAGGTGCGTCAATCCATCCTGGACCTGTTTTTCCGTGAGGAGTTGGGCTACCTGTCCGATTGCCTGCACGCCGGCCCCGGCATGCCGGCCAGCCAGGCCGTCGCCGACAACGCCCTGCGGCCCAACCAGCTTTTTGCCCTCACCCTGGGGGCGGTAACGGACCGGGAGGTGGCCGGGCGAATCCTTTTTGCCTGCCAGGAACTGATCGTTCCCGGGGCCATCCGCAGCCTGGCGGACCGCCCGATCGATCCGGAGCTGCCGGTCTATCACGACGGTGTGCTGGTCAACGATCCCAAAGCGCCGTATGCGGGTGTCTATGGGGGTGATGAGGACACCCGCCGAAAGCCGGCTTATCACAACGGTACGGCCTGGACCTGGGTGTTTCCCAGTTTTTGCGAAGCCTGGGCGGACTGTTTCGGCCCCGGCGAGTATGAAACGGCCCTGGCCTGGCTGGCCAGCAGCAGCCGGCTGATCAATGACGGCTGCGTAGGCCACGTACCGGAGATCCTGGATGGTGATGCCCCGCACCACAGCCGCGGCTGTGACGCCCAGGCCTGGGGCGTGAGCGAGCTGCTGCGGGTGTGGATCAAGATCGAGGGCTTGAACCATTCGGGAACGGAGGCTTGAGGGGTTGGGTCATCCAGGGTCGGGCGACGTGGGCACCGGGCGGGTTGGATCCCCCCTATTTTCTCGATTCTCATCACTGCCAAACACGGGCGTGATTGGGAATGAGAGCGTCCGCCGTTTTGGGAAACGGTGGAATATTTCGATTAACTAACAGATAAAACGATAAAAAATGAACAGGAGGCACATCGTGAGCGTCAAAAAACAGTATCTAAAAAGCAAGGACCGTTGTAAAGTATCCTTCCGCGTTCCCAAAGCGGCGGCCCCGGGGGCCAAGACCGTGCACATCGTGGGCGAATTCAACGACTGGAGCACGGTCAACACCCCCATGAAACGGCTGAAGAGCGGTGAGTTCACCGCTGTCGTGGAGCTGGCACCGGGCCAGGCCTACCAGTTTCGCTACCTGATCGACCAGACGATCTGGGAAAACGACTGGGAAGCGGACCGATATGTGAAAAGCGATTTTGGCGACTGCGAAAACTCGGTCGTGGTGGTGTAGCGGGCTGTGGATGAGAAGGGTTCCCGGTATCGTCCATTCCAAACCCGGCCGGATGGTCGGCTGAACCGCCGAACCGAATGATCGGATCGCACGGCGAGATCCGCCGTTGAACCGCAATAGTGAGCGCATTCCCTGCCGCTTGCGGAGGGATTGGCGAGCGAACCGAAAATAGGCTTTCACCCTTGCGGTGTAGCGCAGCACTGCCGTTACCGGCGGAACCTTCCCGCGGGCTGCCGCAGGGAGGATTCAAGCATCGAGGAGTATGATAATGAGGTTTATTCAAACATTCCAGGTCTTTCCCGATATCCCCAAGCCACTCGCCTTCCTGGAGACATTGTCGCGCAATCTCTGGTGGAGCTGGAACCAGAATGCCGTTGAGCTGTTTCGGCGCATCAACCCCCGGCTGTGGGAGGAATCGGGAAGAAATCCCATCGTGTTCGCCACCAAGGTTCCCCAGGAGCGTTTTAACGAGCTGGCCCATGACGACAGCTATCTGGCCCACCTGGAGCAGGTGCGCGAGCGTTTTGAGAACCGGGTGCTGAACCAGACCAACAGCGAAAGCCCATGGGACCAGGGGGAGACGGTGGCTTATTTTTCCATGGAGTTCGGCATCCATGAGACCCTGCCCTTGTTTGCCGGCGGTCTGGGCATATTGGCCGGCGACCACCTCAAGGCGGCGTCGGGGCTGAAGATGCCCCTGGTGGGGGTGGGACTGCTCTATCGTGAAGGGTATTTTCGCCAGTACCTGGACAAGGACGGGTGGCAGCAGGAAACCTATCCGGAAACCGACCTGTATCACCTGCCGCTTTCCAAGCAGAAGGACAAGGACGGCAACGACCTGGTCGTCAGCCTGACCGGCATCGGCGGGGATATTCATGCCCAGGTCTGGAAGATCCGCATCGGCCGGATCCCGCTGATTCTGCTGGACACCAACCTGCCGGAAAATACCCCGGAGATCCGTGACATCACCGCACGGCTGTACTCCGGAGAACAATACACCCGCCTGGCCCAGGAGGTGCTGCTGGGGATCGGCGGCATGCGGGCACTGGATGCCCTGGGCATCCAGCCGACGGTGAGCCACATGAACGAAGGGCACTGCGCCTTCGTGGGGTTGGAACGGCTTCGGCAGATCATGGATCGTTACGGCATCAGCCTTGAGGCGGCGCGGGAAGTCGTCTCGCGGACCACGGTCTTCACCACCCACACCCCGGTGGCGGCCGGACACGACGAATTCCCGCCCGCCATGGTCAAACCCTACCTGAAGCCGTTCGAATCACACTTCGGCATGAGTGCGGATCAGCTGGTGGCCCTGGGGCAACCGGACGGAGCGGCGGCCGAGTCCCCCTTTTCCATGTTCATCCTGGGGCTGCGTACCGCCCAGTACCTCAACGGCGTGAGCAAACTCCACGGCCAGGTGGCCCGTCACATGTGGTCCCATATCTGGCCCACCCGATCCGACGACGAGACGCCCATCACCCATGTCACCAACGGGGTCCACATCCCGACGGTGCTGGCCCCGGAGATCAAGCTGCTGTTCGAACGGTATCTGGGCCCCCAGTGGAACATGGGTTCCACCATTCCCGAAAATGCCAGACGCATCGATGATATCTTCGACGAAGAGCTCTGGCAGGCCCACGAGATGTGCCGTTCGCGGCTGGTACGAACCGTCAGGGAACTGATGTACCGGCAATATGGTCGCCGCAACGCCCCGCTGGATGTCATGAAAGCGGTGGAGTCGGTGCTGGATCCGGACACCCTGACCATTGCCTTTGCCCGGCGCTTCGCCACCTACAAGCGGGCCCACCTGTTGTTCCAGGACCCGGACCGGCTCGAGTCGATCATCAATTCCGCCAAGCGGCCCGTCCAGTTCATTTTTTCCGGCAAGGCCCATCCCAAGGACAACGAGGGCAAAGGGATCATCCGCAGCCTGGTGGATTTCGGCCGGCGAACCAGCCTGCGGCACCGGTTCATCTTTCTCGAAGACTACGACCTGCACATTGCCCGCTGTCTGGTCCAAGGCGCCGACGTGTGGCTCAATACCCCCCGGCGGCCCATGGAAGCCTGCGGCACGTCGGGTATGAAAGCGGCCCTGAACGGCGTGCTCAACGTGAGCATTCTGGACGGCTGGTGGTGCGAAGGCTACAGTCCGGAGCGGGGCTGGCGCATCGGCAACGGGGAGGAGTACCAGGACCACAACTATCAGGATGCGGTGGAGAGCCAGGCGGTGTATAACATCATCGAGAACGAAGTGGCACCGCTTTACTATGACCGGACCGTCGGAGGCACCCCCAAGGCATGGCTCAAGATGATGAAGGCGTCGATGAAGATGGCCATGTCCCAGTTCTGCAGCCTGCGGATGATATCGGAATACGAAGAACGCTTTTACCTTCCCGCCAGCAGGCGCTTCGAGGAACTGGTGGCCGACGGCGGGGCTGTGGCCTGCCGGCTCAGCGACCAGCATCGCCGCTATCAAGACAAGTGGCCGCAGATCCAGCTGTCCCCGCCGATTCGCAGCGCCCAGGGTCCCTTCCGGGTCAACCAGTCATTCGAGGTGACCACGGTGGTCCAGACCGGTGAGCTGCTCCCGGATGAGCTGAACGTGGAACTCTATTACGGCAAGATGCGACATCTGGATCGCATCGATGCACCGCGGGTGAAGATGATGAGCGTCAAGGAGGAACGCTCGGCAGGCACGTACCTCTACTGCTGCAAATTGCCATGCACCGATTCCGGCCGATACGGGTTCACCGTCCGGGTGACCCCCAATGCCGACGCATGGATCCGGTTCCGGCCGGAACTGTTGACCTGGGCCTGATACGGCCCCCGGCAAGAAATAATTACCGATTGGGTTTGTCTCCTGGCGCGTTTGCGGTGTACAATATTTCGATACACATGATGATTCTCACCGGCAGACGCGCCCTGCAGCTGGACAAAAAACCAGTGTCATCCTGAGCCATTCGTTCTTGCCGCGTCCCTGCCCCCCAACCGATTGTCAAAGGAGGTGCCGATGCCGTCGGCCAAGCGGAACCCACGGGTGCTGATCGTTACCCCGGAAGTGACCTATCTGCCCCAGCGCATGGGCAATTTTTCCCGATACCTCACGGCCAAGGCCGGCGGCCTGGCCGACGTATCGGCCGCCCTGGTCAGTGCGCTGTTCAACGAGGGTGCCGACGTTCATGTGGCCCTGCCGGACTACCGGTCGATTTTTCACGACCGGTTGGCGCCGTTTCTCGAACGGGAGCAGTGGGCCATCCGCAACATCATGCCCGATGACCGGGTGCACCTGGCCGAGGACCGGGCCTTTTTCTACCTGAACCGGGTCTACTCGGCATACGGCGGTGAAAACACCAAACTCTCCCTGGCTTTCCAGCGGGAGGTGATCAACAACATCATTCCCCGGGTGCGGCCGGACCTGATCCACTGCAACGACTGGATGACCGGGCTGCTCCCGGCCATGGCCCGGCAGATGGGCATTCCCTGCCTGTTCACCATCCACAACATCCACACGGTGAAAGCCACCCTGGCCCACATCGAGGATCGTGGGATCGATGCGGCCTACTTCTGGCAGCACCTCTTTTATGAAAAATTTTCAACCGGCTACGAAGAATCATGGGAGAATAATCCGGTGGATTTTCTGGCCAGCGGCGTGTTTGCCGCCCACTTCGTCAACACCGTCAGTCCCCGGTTTCTCGAAGAGATCGTCGAGGGCCGCCACAGTTTCGTTGAATGGCCGCTGAGGGAGCAGTTGACCAACAAGTTCTATGCCGGCTGTGGAACCGGGATCCTCAACGCTCCGGATCCGGCTTTCAACCCGGAAACGGACAAGGAAATTCAGCGCACCTACAAGGCCGGCAACCACCCGGCCGGCAAACGGGAGAACAAACGGCACCTTCAGAAGATCTTGGGGCTGATCCAGGACGACCATGCCCCCTTGTTTTTCTGGCCGTCGCGACTGGACCCGATCCAAAAGGGCTGCCAGCTGCTGGCCGAAGCCTTTTACGGCATTATCTCCAACTACTGGGATATGAACCTGCAGGTCGTTTTCGTGGCCAACGGCGAATACCAGCAGACCTTCCGCGGCATCGTCAACCATCACGGGTTCCACAATCGCGTGGCGGTCTGTGATTTCAACGAGAGCCTGGAGCATCTGGCATACGCGGCCGCCGATTTCATTCTGATGCCTTCGCTGTTCGAACCCTGCGGCCTGCCCCAGATGATCGCCCCCATCTACGGGGCGCTGCCGGTGGCCCACGATACCGGCGGTATCCATGACACCATTGTCCATCTCGATGTGGATCGGGGCATCGGCAACGGTTTTTTATTCGAAACCTACGATGCCGGCGGCCTGTACTGGGCCGTGTCCCAGGCCATGGATTTTTTCAAGCTGCCGCAAACACAGAAACGCAAGCAGATTGAGCGCATCATGCAGCAGAGCGCCGCATCCTTCAATCATGCGAACACGGCGCGGCAGTATATCGATCTGTATGAGAAGATGCTGGAACGGCCCTTGATCAATTGATGCAATGGTCGCAGGCCGTCGACAGGTATTCGGGTTGAAGGTTTAAGGCTTTCAGGAAAAAATGGAATGGTCATGACCCCCTTCAGCCTGCCGTCTAAACAACCAAAAAGCTAAACCAATGCTTGCCATCAACACGCTCGTCGACCGCATGGTCGATGCCGATCCCTACCTGGGCGCCCATCGCGCGGCCCTTGTCCGGCGGCTGGGGCACATCCGGGGCATGCGCCGGCAAATTACCGAAGGCCGCATGGACCTTCTGGATCTGGCGTCGGGGCATGAGTACTTCGGCCTTCACCGGACCGCGGATGGGTGGACGTTCAGGGAATGGGCACCCAATGCCACGGCGATCTATCTGGTGGGGGATTTTTCCGGCTGGAAAGAAGACCGGGCATTGTCCCTGTCCCGGCTGACCGATGACGGTCAGTGGGAGATTCGCCTGCCGGGTGACGCGCTGCACCACGGGGATCTCTATCGCCTGCGCATGCACTGGAACGGGGGGCAGGGGGACCGCATCCCGGCCTATGCCCGCCGCGTGGTGCAGGACCCGGGCTCCCTGATTTTCAATGCCCAGGTATGGGCGCCGGATTCGCCCTACCGGTGGCGGCATCCGGATTTTACGCGGCCGGACCGGCCGCCGCTGATCTACGAGAGCCATGCCGGCATGGCCCAGGACGCGGAGAAGATCGGCACATGGCGTGAGTTCACCGCGAATGTCCTGCCGCGGATCGTGGATGCCGGCTACAACACCATTCAACTGATGGCTGTCCAGGAGCATCCCTATTACGGTTCCTTCGGTTACCACGTGTCCAGCTTCTTCGCTCCGTCTTCCCGGTTCGGTCCGCCGGAGGACCTGATGGCCCTGATCGATTCGGCCCACGAACAGGGACTTGCCGTGATCATGGACCTGGTTCATTCCCACGCGGTGTCCAACACGGTGGAGGGCCTGGGTCTTTTCGACGGCACGGAATACCAGTACTTCCACCAGGGCCGCCGGGGGTATCACCACGCTTGGGACAGCCGCTGTTTCGACTACGGCAAACCCCAGGTGGTTCACTTTCTGTTATCCAACTGCCGCTACTGGCTGGACGCCTTCCACGTGGATGGGTTTCGCCTCGACGGCATCACCAGCATGCTCTACACCCACCACGGCCTGGAAAAAACGTTTTCCGGGTACGACGATTATTTCAACGACGCGGTGGATGAGGACGCCCTGGCCTACCTGGCTCTGGCCAACGAGGTGATCCACCGCATCCGGCCCGATGCCATGACCGTGGCCGAAGACATCAGCGGCATGCCGGGTCTGGCGCTGCCGGCTGCCGACGGGGGGATCGGATTCGACTATCGATTTTCCATGGGGGTCCCGGATTACTGGATCCGGCTGGTCAAGGATACGCCCGATGAAGGCTGGCCCATGGGGAACCTGTGGTACGAATTGACCAACCGGAGGCGCGAAGAGAAGACCATCAGCTACACCGAATCCCACGACCAGGCATTGGTGGGGGACAAGACCCTGATGTTCCGCATGGCCGATGCCGCCATGTACGCCCGCATGTCCGTGGACGATCCGGACCTGGGGGTGGACCGGGCCATCGCCCTGCACAAGATGATCCGCCTGGTCACCCTGGCCACGGCGGCCAGCGGCTACCTGAACTTCATGGGCAACGAGTTCGGCCATCCCGACTGGATCGACTTTCCCCGGCAGGGAAACAACTGGAGCTTTCATTACGCCCGGAGGCAGTGGCACCTGGCGGATGATCCCAACCTGAAATACCAGTTTTTATCCCGATTCGACCGTCGGATGATCGCCCTGTTCAATCGGTACGACCTGCTTTCGGGCGGTGACCCCGGGCTGTTGTGGAATCATGACGTCGACAAGGTCCTTGCCTTTTCGCGGGGCGGGTGGGTTTTCGCCTTCAACTTTCACCCGGCACAATCGTTCTTCGGCTATGGTATCCCTGCACCCCCCGGGTCGTATCGGATGGAACTGGATTCGGATGGCAGGGAATTTGGCGGCCACGGCCGGCTGGCAGCGGATCAGGTTCACCACACCCTGGAGGAAAAAAGCAATCCTTGGGGCTCCCGGCTGTCCCTATACCTGCCTTCCCGAACGGCAATTGTCCTGAAACCGCTGCCTGAAAAGAGAGGAGAATCATGACCCGAGACGATCGGGCCGGCGTGGGGTTGACGGTGTGCCTGTTCCTTTTTTTCATCACCGGCTGTGCGACGCTGCCGGCTGAAGAAGAAAAAACCAAAGACCTGGCCATCATCGAGCGGTGGAGCGGGGATTTCCCGGTTGCCGATCTGGCTCTGCTGCCCAATGGCCAGCGTCATTTGCGTGCGGGCTACATCGGCGGGCCACATGCCTTCGCGGCCGTTTGGCGGGCCTTCAAACCGGGCGAGAAAATCCCCGCAGTCGATTTTAGCCGCAATCTCGTTGTCTTTTCCCGCAACGTGGATTTTTACAACCGCACGACGATCATGACGGTCGTTCTTGCCGGCGGCGGGCTGGAGATCCTGGCCATGGAGACCATGTCCGCCATGCCCATCGACGACACCGTGGCCATGGCCCTGGCGGTGGTTCCCCGAAGCGGTGTCGACTTCATCCTCTGCGGAGATGTGCGGGTCCCCGTGACCGACGGCCGCTAAACCGGTGCCTGTGCCCATGGCCGGTGTCAGGAGGTTGGATTGGATGTTTGGTTTCAGCCGCCGATCGATCGTTTGTTGGCAGGGATGCTGCTCGGCATCGCCGGTCTGTTTTTCAGCCTGTGCATCCGCCGGTTTTTTCTGGAACCAATCCCGGTTGCTGCTGATCGGGCTGATCGTCCTTTGCCGGGAACGCTACGAAGGCGCCATGCCGGGGGCCGCATTGCACGTCGGGCGGAAAATAGAAAAAGGCGAAACCCCTTGGCCATGGGTCCATCGACAGCCGTGAAAAGAGACCACGCGCATGGGAAAAAATGGCGATGGCTTCTCTGTATGGGGATTGCCTGCCTGATCGGCCGGCCGGGGTTTGCATGTACCTCTGTCTTTCTGAGTCATACTGATCATCGGATACTGGCCGCCAACCTGGATTGGCCCACCGGTGACGGCACGATCGTGATCAACAAACGGGGTTTTTCCAAAACCGCCGTTTCGGACCCGGCCAAGGCGCCCAATCCAGCCGAATGGACCAGCCGGTATGGCAGCGTGACCTTCAACCTTTACGGCATCGACTGGCCCTGGGCAGGTATGAACGAGGCCGGGCTGGCCGGCTGCGGCCTGATGCTGCGCCAGGCCGAATACCCTGCAGCGGACCAACGGCCGTCCATATTCATGCTGCAGTGGCTGCAATACCAGCTGGACCGCTTCAGCACCGTCCGCGAGGTGCTCGCCCACATGGCCGCGATCCGGATCAGGCCGGTGTCCAGAGGCAAAGGTGTTCACTATTTCTTTGGCGACCGCTCGGGCGATGCCGCCATTGTCGAATTTATCGGCGGCCGCCCCCTCGTCTATCAGGGCAAGGATCTGCCGGTCAGGGCGATGGCCAATGATCCTTACGCCGCTTCGCTGGCCTACCTGAAAAAAATTAACGGTTTCGGAGGAGCCTTTCCAATCCCCGAAGGCAATCTGTCCAAGGAACGGTTCGTCCGGGCCGCCGTCGGTGCCGACAGGTTCAGCGCCGCCGACTCGCCGTCAGCCGCTGCTTTTGCCTTCGACCTGCTGGATCACGCGGCCTATCGATCCCACCCACATATCTTCACCCAGTGGCGCGTGGTCTTTGACATCGTGAACGATCGCATCTACTATCGCACGCGGAACCTGTCGAACCGGCGTGAAATTGACCTGAAAGGGTTCGATTTTTCCTGCGCCGATCCCATCAAGGTTCGCCACATCGGCGGCAGCGATGCGCAAGATGAGAATGGCTTCGCGGATTATTCAACCGATCGCAACCGCGCCCGGGCTGAGATGTTGTTCGACCGGCATCCGCTCAAGCCAACCGAATACGAAACCCGGGTGGATCGGATCTCCCGCTATCCGGAATCCTTTTCATGCCGCGAAACCCTATGGAACTGAATACCGATTTCTCACTCAAAGCCCTCAACACCTTCCACGTCGAAGCGGCGGCCGCTACCTATGTCCGGTTCGATTCGGTCGACGAGATCATCGATTTCCTCGGCCGCAACGACCTTGACGGACACCGTCGCCTGGTCCTCGGCGGGGGCAGCAACCTGCTGTTCGTGGACGATTTTGACGGCATCGTGCTGCATCCGCTGCTCAAAGGGATCGATGTGATCAAGGCGGACCGCCGGCACATCTGGGTCCGGGCCATGGCCGGTGAGAACTGGGACGACCTGGTTGCGCTTGCCGTGTCCAACGGCTGGGCCGGCATCGAAAACCTTTCACTCATCCCGGGCAGCGTCGGCGCCAGCGCGGTGCAGAACATCGGTGCTTACGGGGCGGAGGTCAAGGGGGTGATCGACCGGGTCGAAGCCATTTGCATCCGCAGTCGTGAGCAGGTCCGTTTGTCGGCCAAGGAATGCCGCTTCGGATACCGGTCCAGCAACTTCAAGCGTCGCTGGGCCGGACAGTTCATCATCACGGCGGTGGTCTTCAAACTCGGCCTTGAGCCCGACTTCGTCCTCGATTATCCCGGCGTCAAGGCGGCCGTGCAGGCGATGGGTCCGATAACGCTGGACCGTGTCCGTCGGGCGATCGTCTCCATCCGGCAAAGCAAGCTGCCGGACCCGGCCTTGATCGGCAATGCCGGCAGTTTCTTCAAAAATCCGGTGATTGACGGCGACGCCCTCGCACGACTGCTGACATTGAATCCTGATTTACCCTACTATCCTCAGGGCGGCGACCATTTCAAGCTGGCTGCCGGCTGGTTGATCGATCGCTGCGGCTGGAAAGGCAGGCAGGTAGGAGCGGCCGCTGTTCA
Source organism: Desulfosarcina sp. (assembly GCF_055467485.1). NCBI lineage: Bacteria > Pseudomonadati > Thermodesulfobacteriota > Desulfobacteria > Desulfobacterales > Desulfosarcinaceae > Desulfosarcina > Desulfosarcina sp. The sequence goes on from NZ_JBUOIV010000019.1 coordinate 29,744, forward strand.
TCACCGGCAGGCCCTGGTCCTGGTGAACCTGGGCGGCGCTGCCGGACGGGATATTCTCGAACTGTCCGAACAGGTCCATCGGTCTGTTTTTGAGCGATTCGGCATTGAATTGGACCGCGAGGTGCTGGTGGTTCCATAGCCGCATCGGATCTGCAGGCTGCGTCTTGCAACTGGAAAAAAACGTTTCTTAAACCCGAAGAGGAGCATGGATGACAGTGACACTGATGGCATGCAGCGGCAACCCCGAGGTGGTGTGGAACGCGTTTCGCATGGGCAACCTGATGCTCGAAAAGATGGATGATGTGACCCTTTTTCTCAATGGCCCGTCGGTGGACTATCTGTCGCTGGACTGCCCGGACTACCCGATCAGCGAATTGGCCAAGGTCTTCACCCTCTCGGAAGGGGTGCTGCTGGCCTGAGGCAAGCTGATCGACCTTTATCGACTGATCGCAGAGAGCGACCGGTTCATCACCTTTTAACACCGAACAAGGCTGTTGAAAAACGATCGCGCGTGGCCTGGCGGCGTCCACATCCGGCTCAGCATGATCAATGATCAACTATGAACGGCGTGATTTCGCCGGATGTTGCCTTGTCCTGACTGTGCGCATGACGTTTTCAACACCCATCTAAAAAGGGAGAGCGGATGATCCCGATGGAAACACTGGCAGCTTTTTTCATGGCCTCCGTGCTGCTGGGGCTGGCGCCCGGCCCGGACAACATCTTCGTTTTGACCCAATCGGCCCTGCGCGGCAGACTGGCCGGCCTCCTGGTAACACTGGGACTGTGCACGGGGCTCGTCGTTCACACGACGGCGGTTGCTTTCGGCGTGGCGGTGGTTTTTCAGTCATCCGCCCTGGCATTCACGGCGCTCAAGCTGGGTGGCGCCGGTTATCTGCTCTACCTGGCCTGGCAGGCCTTCCGTGCATCCGCGGAGCGGATATCGGCCGCCCGGCAAAATGGGCTGACCTACCCGAAGCTGTACCGGCGGGGAATCATCATGAATGTCACCAACCCCAAGGTCTCGATCTTTTTCCTGGCGTTCCTGCCGCAATTCGCCGACCCGGGCCGCGGGTCGCTGACCCTCCAGATGCTGCTGCTGGGCGGCGTGTTCATCGTTTCCACCATCTTGGTGTTCGGCAGCATCGCCTTGCTGGCCGGGTCCATCGGCCAGTGGCTCAACCGTTCACCCAGGGCTCAGAAGACGATGAACCGGGTGGCCGGCGTCGTTTTTGTGGGACTGGCGTTGAAGCTGGCCACCGTGAGACAGTGACGCCGGTGAATGGATGGATACAGGAATCGGGGGTTGGTTAGAGCGGGCAACACCGGGGGGATCGTCAGATCCCCTATTCATTCATGGGGATGCGCGCAGCGTGGTCCGTCGCTGCATCAGCCATCGCGTTCAATGCCCTGCTGCCCGGCGGCCGCGAAACCTCCCCGGCTGCCTTCCCGGTACGGGTCAATTCTCCTTCGCCACAACCAGCCATTGGTCGAGTTTGTTTTTCAGCTGGTCCGGTTTCACCGGCTTGGAGAGGTAATCGTCCATACCGGCTTCCAGGCAGCGTTGGCGGTCGCCTTTGAGGGCGTTGGCGGTCATGGCGATGATGGGCACGCGGCGGTTGATTACATCGGCTGAGTCACGGATGGCCCGGGTGGCTTCCAGTCCGTCCATTTCCGGCATCTGCTGGTCCATCAGCACGAGATCGTAGGGTGCCTGCTTCAGGGCCGCGAGCGCTTCGCGCCCGTTGTTGGCAACATCCGCCTGGTAGCCCATCTTTTTCAGGATCAGCAAGGCGACTTTCTGGTTGACCGGGTTGTCTTCGACCACCAGCAGCCGCATCTTTTCCTGCCGGGCTTCATCGATCGAGTGCCGCGTTACCATGGGCAGCGGGGAATGCAATCCCGAGGCGGCCTGGCCTGAATCGGCAAGCACCCGTGCCAGGCATTCGAACAGGAGCTGGCGTTTCACCGGCTTGATGAGGTATCCGGCAAAACCGATCTGCTTCATGCGCTGGCCGTCCCCCCGCAGCCCGCGGGAAGTCAGCATGATCAGGGCGGTTGACCGGATCGCAGGATCCTTTTTGATGGCCTGGCCAAGGTGGTCGCCGGCCATGCCGGGCATCATGTAGTCCACCAGGGCGGCATCGAAGGGTTCGTCGATAGCCGCGGAACGCAATTTTTCAAGGCCCGCTTCGCCGCTGGATGCGATGTCGAACCGGCAGCCCCAGGTGTTGAGGTAGGCGCGAAACAGATCTCGGTTGGTCGGGTTGTCATCGACCACCAGGATTCGCTTGCCCCGGAGGATCGTCGGCGAGATACGATGGGCGCCTTCAGGGCACGCGCGCTTTTTAAGCACCAGGGTAAACCAGAACCGGGCGCCCCGGCCCGGCTGGGACTCCACCCCGATGCTCCCGCCCATCAGTTCGGTCAATTGTTTGGATATAACCAGTCCCAGCCCGGTACCGCCGTGTTTACGGGTGGTGGACGCATCCACCTGGGAGAAGGACTTGAACAGGCGGTCCACCCGGTCGCCAGGGATTCCGGGGCCGTTGTCCTGAACTTCGATCAGGAGCTCCACCGTGTCTTCGTCCGTCCCTTCCAACTCAACCCGCACGGCCACCGCCCCCTGCTCGGTAAATTTGATCCCATTGCCGGTGAGATTGATCAGAATCTGCCTGATGCGTCCCGGATCCCCACCGACCCAGGAGGGTACGTCGGGGTGAATATAGCTGGTCAGCTCGATGCCCTTGTTCAGCGCATGTACGGACATGATTTCCATCAGGTCTTCCATCATGTCGCGGAAATTGAAATCCAGCATTTCCAGTTCGAGCTTGCCGGCTTCGATCTTGGAGAAATCGAGAATGTCGTTGATGATGGAAAGCAGGGAATTGGCGCTGATTTTGGCCGTGCGGGCAAAATCATGCTGCTCGTCGGTCATATCCGTGTCCATCAGCAGGCCCAGCATGCCGATCACACCGTTCATGGGGGTACGGATCTCATGGCTCATATTGGCCAGGAACTGACTCTTGGCGACGCTGGCCGATTCGGCATCCTGTTTGGCGCGGCTGAGGTCCTCCAAGGCCTGCTTGTGTTCGGTGATGTCCTCCTTCACGCCGACGAAATGGACGATGGCTTCTTTCTCGTCGAACACCGGCGAGATGTGGACCCGTTCCCAGTAAAGGCTGCCGTCTCTGCGCCGATTGATGATTTCTCCGGACCAGGGGCGGCCATCTTTCAGCGTCTGCCACATCTGCCGGTAAAATGATTCGGACTGCCGGCCGGATTTCAGGATGCGGGGATTGCGTCCCACGGCGTCCGTTGCCGGGTAGCCGCTGATGGTTTCAAAATAGGGATTCACATATTCGATGGTGCCGTCCGGGGTGGTGATCACCACCGATACCGGGCTCTGCTCGATGGCCCGGGTGAGGGTGACCATCTGCCGGCGCTGGTTTTCCAACGCCGTCAGGGCCCGGCTGCGCGTCTGAACCATCTCATTGGCGTATCCTGCCAGTTGCTTGAATTCGGCCATTCCCAGGTTAGCCACATCGATTTTCTTTTCCTGGTGTGCAGCGTGCTGGAAGAAGTTTACGAAGGCATCCACATCCGCTGAAAATTTCCGGCGGGCCCAGACGACAAAAAAGCAGGTTCCCCCCAGGCAGACGAGCCACATGGCGCCGTTGATCATGAATTCAACGATCAGGCGATGCTTCACCAGTTGTCGGCTTTCTGAAATCTGGGCATAGACCGGGTCGAGGTAGGCGCCGGTGGCAATCGTCCAGTCCCATTGCGGGATAACAACGCTGTAACTCATTTTGGGTTCGACCTGGCCGGTTTTCGTGTTCAGCCACTCATAACGGCAATAGCCGCCGTCGCTGCCTGATTCAGCCGCCTCCACGATTTTCCGGCCCACGTAGTCGCCTTGGTCATTGCGCAATTCCAGCGCATTCCTGCCGATCAGGCCAGGCTGGGTGCCATGGCTCAGGATGTAGCCGTTGGCACCGATAGTGAAAATGTAATCGGTCAACTGGTATCTGAAGTTTTGGAGGATCTGCAGAATTTCGGCCTGAAGCGCATTTTCCATGTCCGCCCGGTCCACCACATAGCCGATGATCCATCCGGCAGGTCGGAACAGCCGGAAGTAGCTCATGTATCTTGCTGTTTTCCCGCTATCCGCCGCGATGATCGAAAACGATCGGTAGACATCGTCGAACCGGTGAACCGTGGGGATGATGGTGTCGATCAACCGAGCGCCATCCTCATCCCGGATCTGTCGGATGTCGTCGCTGAGCGGCAGCTGGCCCGCCTGGGGGTAGACCATGCCACCGGATTGATCCAGGACGATTAGTTTCCCTTTCCTGTCGTTGTCGTCGAAGACGGGAATAGTTAACCGCAGCAGGTGCAGCAACTCTTCATCACCCATCATTGTCCGCCATTTGGCGGCCATGCTGGACATGACTGCATGGATATTCGTCACATGGCCCTTAACCTCCGCCTGACCAAGGGTGTCCATGACGGAAACCTTGGTATTGACCAGGGCCAGCACATTGTGGAGCCGCTCTTTGAGCTCCACCTTTTTCCGGGCCAGGTACTCAGCCTCGATCCGTCGGGACTCCTCGTGAAACGTGCCGGTTTTCCAGACCACGATGAAAGCAGAGGGAACCAGAATGCAGGTGATGACTACCAAGATTGCGACGACTTTGGGAAGATCTCGCAATGATCGCAGGTTCAGCATGGATGCACCTTGTATTTTATATGACGCCGGACCGATGGATGGGTGCCGAGTGATCCTTATATCGGCAGTCAGTGTGATAGGTTTAGGAAAAGATGGTGGCGGCGCAGTTATTCCACAACCGGCGTATACGGCATGAGCGGGACGATTTTTCGGTTTGCCAGGGGATTATACGGTGAGCTTTTGCGACCGCAGCAGATAAGCCAGGACGATGCCGACAATGAATCCGGCAGCCAGGTTGGACGCCAGGGTGATGCCTAAAATGGTCACCACCACGAACATCTCCTTGCGCTCCCTGATGTCCAGGACGGTCAGGGCCAGCTGACTGCCGGCAAACAGGAGCAGCACACCGAGGATGGCCAGGGGGATGAGGTTGAAAAGGGCCAGGATGCGGTTGCCCAGTGCCAGGGTGAGCAGGATGAAGATGGCCCCGATGATCAGGTTGGAACCGGCCGACCGGGCGCCGAATCGATAGTGGGCGGCCAGACCGCCGGCGCCGTGGCACAGGGGCATGCCGCCGAGCAGGGCGCTGAGGAAATTGCCCAGGGCCATGCTCACGCATAGGGCCCTGCCCGTTACCCGCCGGGCGGCAGTGCCGAAATAGGTGATGGACAGGTCCATCTCGGCGATCACCGCGTTGCCGATGGTCATGGGCATCTGGGGCAACACCAGCGCCAGCAGGGCAACGGTGAAATCCGGGCCTTCGGGAAAGCCCAGGGGCAGGATCCGTGGCAGATAGAGCCCCGGCCGCATCTCCCCCAGCCCCCCGCCGGTTCCCGCCAACAGGCCGATCAGAATACCCGCGCCCACGACCACGAGGCCGGCTGGCGTCCGCTTGTTGTCGAGCAGCAGCAAGGTGAGGGCAGCACCGACGATCCCGATTAGCAGGCCAACGGGAATCGGTCCCACGTGCTGGGCGGCCAGGTAGGGCTCCGCCATCTGGTGCAGCGCCTGGAGTTTGGCCTTGCCGAGCATGAACCTGATCCCTTCGGTCATGAGCAGGATGCCCGTGGACAGCTGCACCCCCCGGATGGCCGCCTTGGGGGTGTACTTGCCGATGAGGGCGATGGCCCCGGTGGCACCGATGACCAGCAGGCAGGCGCCCATGAGAATTCCCGAGGCCATGATCTGCTGGGGGCTCATGGCGGTGGCGATGGCGTAGGCCCCGATCACCTTCATGGGCTCCACCGGCGTGGTGATGCCGAAGTAAATCCCCGTGAAGATGTAGAAAAGTCCCACCGACAGAAACAGCCCCGACGGATCCAGGCCGTTGACCAGAATCATGCCGATGGCCAGGGGCAACACGGTACCCAGGTCCCCTAACGACCCGGCGAACTCCATCCGATTGAAGGTGAGGGGCAGGGGCATTATTCTTTCTCCCTGAAGCGCTGGTCCGATTTGAGTGACGTCGATCGCCCCAAAGACCGCTCCAGCCATCCGGCACGTGCATCGCTGCGCACGTCAAAGGCGGGCACATAGGGCTTGATGTCCAGCAACGGGGTTTTGTCCACCACGTCCACATCCAGTACATGAAGCGTGCGGCCATCGATCCGGTCCAGTCGAACGATGGACAGGCCGATGGGATTGGGCCGGCGTGGAGCGCGGGTGGAGAAAAGACCCCGCTGCACCGTGTCCAGGAATGGCGTGACCATCAGGCTGTATCCTTTGGAAAGATGGAAATGATAAAGCAGGATCAGGTGGGAAAAGCCGTCGAGATCGCATAGCCCCGCTTCGTACGGTTCGTCCATAACCAGTCGGCCGGGCACATCGATTGCGCCGGAAGGCTGGATAGGCATGCCGTCGATGTCCGTAAACGGGGTTCGGATGATGCCGATGGAAGTGACCGTGATTGCCATGTCAACCCTCCGGAATCTGGGGTGGAGCGGCGGGTACCGCTCCGCGACTCAGATCGGTGCGCCAGGTGCAGGCCGCGAACGCAAGCGTTCCCCCGGCCATCAGCAGCGCACCGAGAACAAAGGCCTGCCGGAGCTGGAACCAGTCCATCATCACTCCGGCCATTAACGAACCGACCAGCATGCCCAGGCTGTGGGCGACGGTGAGCAGCGCCATCACCGACCCCATGGCCTCGCTGCGGCTGCCCTGAAGGACTGCCGCCGCCATCAACGCCGGCATGGCGATGCCGCCGCCAATGCCGAAGACCACGCTGGCCCAGAACATGTCCTGGAACCCGTTGGCATGCTTGAATGAATAGACAGCGCCGGTGACCACCAGGCCGCCCAGGATGATCATTGACTTCCGGTTCAAGCGGTCCGCCAGCCATCCCATGGGTACCTGCACCACGCCGCTGACCATGACCCCCAGCATCACCAGGATGCCGATGCCGGATGCCGAGACGGCATATTCCATGTCGGCAAACACCGGCAGAAAACCCCAGATGATGCCGATGCAGGCCGTATATGCCAGGCGGAACAGAAAAAGACCGGCGATGGTCCGGTCGGCAAGTATCTGCGACCAACCCAGCGGCGCCTGTCTTTTTTTAACCACCCGCTCTTCGGCGGTGGGGGGGAGAAAGACCAGGCTCAGCGCGAATCCGACGAGGGACAAGACGCCCATGCAGACGAAGGCCCCGTTCAGGCTGAAGCGGTCCTTGATCACACCGCCGATCAGCGGGCCGGCGCTCAGGCCGACGAACAGGGACATGTTGAACAGCCCCATGACCCAGCCTTCCCTGCCGGCGGGCGTGATGTCTCCCACATAGGCCTGTACTACCGGCATGATCATGGCCGATGTAATTCCCTGGACAAAACGGATGACAATCAGGGATTCCACGCCGGTGGAGAGAATGAAAGCCACCGATATCACCGCGTACGAAAAAAGCCCCGCGACGATGAACGGCTTGCGCCCCTTTTTGTCGGACCGGCGGCCGAAGTAGGGCAGGAAAAACGTCCGGGAAAGGGAGAAGGCACCGAAGATCAGGCCGATGTACAATCCGCTGGCGCCCAGGTCATGGGCGTAGACCGGCAGCAGCGGCACCACGATGCCCACGCCGGTCACCGCCGCAAAGATGGAGAAGAAAAGGGTGCCGAAGATTTTACGGTCGAGGGCGTTCATGGATGAAGGCGGTTTTCCTTGTCAATGCCGGTCAAAAATGGAATAATTGCAGGTATTCCTATTTGCAAGAAGCTGTTTCCAATCCTGTTTATTTGATGAACACCTAATACGTCCTATTTCCGGCGGTTTCGTAAAAAGTTCGAGGTCAAGGCTTGCGAATCCCGAGGAATGAGGCGTACTAAGCGTACTCCGCAGTGACGAGGGATGAAGCGTAACGCAGATATCGGACTTTTTACGAAACCGCCCCAATTAACAACGAGGATAACGGCATGGACAAATACCAGACCCTGATTGAAAAAGCAAAAAAAGGATTCGAGACGCTCGACCTTCCGGAAAACTTTAAAACCGATGCCCTGGATCGTCTCGAGGCCTGGCTGACCGACGCCATGTTTGCCGCCTACGTGCCCCAGATCGACCATCTCATCGGGTCCGGGCAATGGGAATTCCTGCTGGACTCTTTTTACCAGGTGATTCCCTTCGGCACCGGCGGGCGACGGGGATTGGTGGGAATCGGTCCCAACCGCATCAACCCCTGGACCATCCAGGCCTCGGCCCAGGGCCACAGCCAATACCTGATCAGGGTCCACGGTGAGTCCGCCAGGCAACGGGGGCTGGTTCTGGCCTACGATGTGCGGCGGTTTACGGACACCGGCCGCTACGCTGCGGACCGGCCCAACCCGGTCGACAATCTGGACTGCCGGCAGCTGGCCGAAGCGGCGGCCCAGGTATACACGGCCAACGGCATCAAGGTCCACCTCTTCGACAGCACCCGCAGCACCCCGGAACTCTCATTTGCCATCCGTCACCTGAATGCCGTTTCCGGTTGCATGTTTTCCGCCAGCCACAACCTGCCCACGGACAACGGGAAAAAAGTGTACGACCAGTATGGCGGTCAGCTCATTCCGCCCCATGACCAGGATCTGGTGGACGAGGTGACCCGTCATGTTTCCGCCATCCGGACCATGGAACTGGACACTGCAGGCAAAAACGGCTTGTTGGCGATTATCGGCAGCGAGGTGGACGATGCCTACCATGCAGCGGTCGCCGCGCTGCAACTCAGCGATGCCAGAGGCGTGAAGATCCTGTACAGCCCCCTGCACGGCACCGGCGTGACCTCCGTCTATCCGGTGCTCAAAGGCATGGGCTTCGACATCCATTTGGACCCGGCCACGGCCAACCTGAGCGGTGCCTTTGAGCATGTCACCTTCAACATCCCCAACCCGGAGGTGATCCAGTCTTTCGACGCGGCCCTGCCCAATGCCGACGCCATCGGTGCGGATGTGATCATGAGCACCGACCCGGACGCCGACCGCATCGGCATCATGGTGCGGCACGGTGGAGAATGGAAATTCCTCAACGGCAACGAGATCGGTATCGTTCTGTCCGAGTATGCCATCGGCCAGTATCGCAAAAAAGGGCAGCTGACCAAAAACAACGTGATCATAAAGACCGAGGTGACATCGTCCCTCATCGACACCATCGCCGTCGAAAACGGCATTCAGTGCATCGGCGACCTGCTGGTCGGTTTCAAATACATCGGTGAACGCATGAACCGCCTGGAGGCGGAGGGCCGCCAAGGGGATTTTATCCTGGGTACCGAGGAGAGCCACGGATTTCTCATGGGCAACTACGCCCGCGACAAGGATGCTGCCGGCGCCGCCGTGTGGCTGGCCGAGCTCGCTTCGCAACTCAAGGCCGACGGTCGGACGCTGGTGGACTACCTGAACGGCATCTACGCCAAGTACGGCTACTGCCACAACTATCTCACCGAAATCAGGCTGCTGGGCGCCAAGGGCATCGGCCGCATCAAAACGATCATGGATCATTTAAGGAAATATGAGATCCCGGCGGTGGGCGAATTCAAGGTGGCGGAAAAGATCGATCGATGGGCGGGCGAGCCCCAACCCCACCTGTCGAGAACCGACACCTCTTCGCGCAACGTGCTGGTCCTTAAACTGGCGGAACTGCCCGAGACCCGCGGCATTCGCATCACGGTCCGGCCGTCGGGCACCGAGCCCAAATTCAAGATTTACATCGAAGTGCTCGGCCGACCATTCGATCTGTCCACCATCGAAACGGCGAAGGCACAGATCGTGAGCATTCAAGAACGGCTGGAGCGGTCCTTCATGGCCTACTGCTACGGTATCCTGGGGGTCGATTTCCCCGAGCGGGGATTCCTGCTCTTCTGGCAGCTTCCCCTGGACGACAAGATGAAATATTTCGAGATCGAGGAACAGATTGCCGGGTTGAAGCGTGTCGCCGACCGACGTGCACGGAAAGGCCAGCTGGACAATTTGCTGGCTTTCCTGGGCGCGAACCCTGTGCAAAAGGTCGACCGGGCATTTGCCGCCCGATACGGCAGCGGGGTCGCACAATATCTAAACCTTTAACCTTCTGAGCGCCTGTTTTTGATTTCACGGCATCCGCACTCAGCGCCCGGGCGCGGTTGCATACCGACAACTGCGACCTTTCCATGCCCCTGAAACGATTGCCCGTGAGCCTGCCCCCTGATACCGTGACTGATTAACGGGGTGTTAATAGCACTGCGTTTGACCGATTCGCGTTCCAATTCCATGCAATAGGATCATCTGCCATATTAGACGCAGGCGTTTTGCCGAATGTTGCCTGTGCTCACGCCATTTTTCAACAACCGGTAAAATGTCCGGCGCCAATGGCGCTTCTTCGCGCCTATCGATGCCTGCTGTGGGGTTGTCAGTTTCAATCGAAAAAAAGGAAGCCATGCAAATGTTCAATTAAGAACGAGTGGTTAGTGCCGATCCTATACGATTCGAAACTTATTTTGATTGATGGCCAAGAAAAAACTTGCACTTTCTCACGGCTTCAATTAAATGCGCCCTGTTTTTGTTTTCCGGCCGCTCCGGCGGCGTTTTACAACTGCCATGTCTAACAAAAGGGGGGCCCGATGGATGAAAAGAGAGGCTACTACACATGAGGTGGTCCGTCCGATAGACCCGACCACCCGCAGGACAACCTGGCCTGAACATCACGACCGTTCCCAATTCACCACACCCGCAGACCACTTTGTTGAAAGAGACGGGGTCCAATTTGCCGGCACCCATCTCATCATCGATTTCTGGGGAGCCAAAAAACTGGATGACCTGCAGCTCATGGAGCGTGCATTGCGCGAGTGCGTGGTAACGTGCGGCGCCACCCTGCTGCACATCCACCTGCATCATTTCACGCCCAACGGTGGTATTTCCGGGGTAACGGTGCTGGCCGAATCCCACATCAGCGTTCACACATGGCCGGAGCGCGAATTCGCCGCCTTTGACGTCTTTATGTGCGGCAATGCCAGACCCGAAGCGGCCATCTGCGTTTTAAAGCGTGCCTTTTCACCAAAAACCATCAATATCACCGAGAACTTAAGGGGGATCCTGGGGCATGCCTAAATTCACGGAAACCCTTTATGACGCCTACGGCCAGGCGTTTCGCATCGACGAGCGGCTGCACGAGGTCAAGACCGACCATCAGCACCTGATCATTTTTCACAACGCCCGATACGGTCGGGTGATGATACTGGACGGCGTGGTTCAGACCACGGAAATGGATGAGTTCATCTATCACGAGATGATGGCCCATGTGCCCCTTTTTGCCCTGGGGCGAGCCAGGCGTGTGCTGATCATCGGTGGCGGCGACGGCGGGATGCTGCGTGAAGTCACCCGTCATCGAGGGGTTGCGCACGTCACCCTGGTGGAGATCGACCGGCAGGTGATCGACATGTGCCGCACCTACCTGCCCAAACACTCCCAGGGGGCGTTTGACGATCCGCGTGTCCACATCGTGATCGAAGACGGGAGCAATTTTGTACGCACCACCCATGACCGCTTTGACGTGATCATCTCGGACAGCACCGATCCCATCGGTCCGGGTGAAGCCCTGTTCGAAGCCGATTTTTATGCCCACTGCAAACGCTGCCTGACGCCCGGCGGTGTGCTGGTGACCCAGAACGGCGTGGCCTTCATGCAGTTGGACGAGGTCAAAACCACGTCGCGGCGGCTGAGCCGCGTGTTCGACGACTGGCATTTCTACACGGCCGCGGTACCCACCTATGTCGGCGGGATCATGGCCTTTGCGTGGGCCACCGACAACCGGGCATTGCGCGATACCGATGTTGAATCGCTGAAATCGCGGTACCGGGCCAGCGGCATCCAGACGCGCTATTACAATCCTGAAATCCATCGGGCCGCTTTTGCGCTGCCCCAGTATCTACGTGACGCGGTGGGAGGTTGAATCCATGAACACCATTCATTTTTCGCCCCGGGAAAAGGGCGCCGGTTATGCCAGGCTGCTGCACGAGCATGGATCGCCTTTGCTGGTGATGGATGCCGACGCCGTAAGGGGGCAATACCTGTCCCTCAAACGGGCCCTGCCTGAGGTTGAGCTTTATTATGCCATCAAGTCCCTGCCCCATCCGGCGATCCTGCGCCTGCTCGCCGGCATGGGATCCGGATTCGATCTGGCTTCTTCAGGCGAGATCGAGCTGCTTCGCGGTTTGAACATCCCTGCCCGTCGAACCATCCACACCCACCCGATCAAGCGCGACAGCGATATCCGTGACGGCCTGCGCTACGGGTGCACCACGTTTGTGGTGGACAACACCGATGAGTTGCTGAAGTTTCTGCCTTACCGGCATCAGGCCGGGCTTTTCCTGCGGATCAGCTTCCGCAGCCAATCCGCCGTCGTGGATCTGTCCAAAAAATTCGGTTGTTCCCTGAAAGAGGCGGACGATCTGCTGGCACTGGCCGCCAAACTGGGAATACACGTCAAGGGGCTCAGTTTTCATGTGGGCTCCCAGTGTGCGGATGCCAGGCAGCAGATCGACGCCATTCATGCCTGCAACACCCTCATCCGCCGGCACCAGAATAGCGGGGCGGCGCCCATCAGCACCCTGGACATCGGCGGCGGTTTTCCGATCTCCTACGATGGCGGCCATGTGGATATCGATGCCTATTGTGCACCCATGCTGAAGGCCCTGGCCGCGCTGCCTTCCTATGTGAAGGTGATCGCCGAACCGGGTCGTTTCATCTCCGGGCCGTCGATGGTTTGCGTTACCACCGTGATCGGCAAGGCGTTGCGCAACGGGGTTTACTGGTATTACCTCGACGACGGCGTTTACGGCTCTTTCAGCGGGCAGATCTATGACCACACGCGTTACCCCCTGGAAACATTTTCCGATGATCTGCGACGGTTTGCCAGTGTCTTGGCCGGGCCTACCTGCGACAGCATCGATTTGATTGCCGAAGATGTTCAACTTCCGGAATTGCAGCTGGGCGATCTGGTGGCGGGCCACATGATGGGCGCCTACACGGCGGCGTCAGCCACCCGCTTCAATCTGCTGAAAAAGGCCAGGGTCGTGGTGCTCAATGCCGGGGCGGTCACAATGGAGGGGGAAACGCCGGTTGATCACCCGCGCTGCGGAGTGTCCGGTCGCATCCATTAAATTCGGAATCTTGCTCAGGGTGTCTGCCGGGATTGCAGGGCGATAATTCGCGTGACGGACAGCGACCGGATGCCGCGCCCCAAAGCAGGCGTGTCGGGTGCATGCGGAAGCTCTGAGACTTGCGCGAAGATATTGCGGATCAGCCGGTCGTCGCGATAGATACCGAAGGTGATCCGTTTCATCTGCTGCGGGGTGAGATGACTGAATGCCGACTTGGTAATCCAGATGGCACCCCCATGGGCGATGGCGGAGAGATGAAAGGCCTGGTCCGCCGCCCCGCCGGGGAGCATGAAGGCCATGCTGGCGGTGGGATCCTCCTGCCGGAGATGGTCCCTTCCGCTGCTGATGCCGATGTTCAGACGAATATCGGCAAACCACTCCCCATCCGCTTTCAGCGATGCCTCTATTTCACGCATCTTGTCCCTGAGCTCAACGGCACAGCAGATGGCGTCATAGGCGGGATCCGTGTTCGCCTGCCGGGGGATGATGTACTGCACTTCGGTGCCGCTGCGCTTGGCGCGGTGTCCGCCGTAGGATGCCAGGATGCGATCGCTTTCATCCCATATGCGGGTCATGATCTGAAAATAGGTTTCCGGCAGCAGGGTATCGACGATGCTGCGGGAATCATCCAGCCGGGCAGAGATGACACTGAAGGGTGTTTTTCCGGAGGCGGCGTCGGCATCCGTCGGCGAGGCGGGTTCGATCTCACCGGGCATGGCGACCGGATGGGCCTCTTGCCAGCGGTCCTGATCCAAAAAGAAGAGCGTCCCTTCCGCCAGGGCCATTCCATAAATTCGCAACTCCTGAACCCGGCCGTCGTCATCCTCGAGATGAATCGGGCAACTGTCGATGGGACCTCTTTTGGACGCATTGGGGATGGGTGCTTCCGGAAGCCCCGCTTCTTCCAGGTTCAGGGAAACCGTCGGTGCCAGCCGGTTGAAGGTCTCCGGTGGCGTGGTCTCTTGTAAGAATTGATATATAAAGGAAAACAGCGGCGGCCAATTGAAAACCAGTTCCTTGAGGGAGGCGCGCAGCATGATGTCGAAAACGGTTCCGGATGGATCGTCGGTCAATTCATTCCGAATGGCTCTGGACAGCCGGTCGCCCTGATCCACGTTGATCCACCCGATGCGAAAGTCGGCATTGACCAGAAATGCGGAGGCCGCGATGGTATCCGCGGACAGGTGAAATAGCGGGGATAGGGTCTCCTCCGTTTTCTTTTCGGTTGCAGGCGCCGCGGGCTTCAGTTTCGGCAATGGCTGGTCCTGGGCCGCTGGCTCGCCTTCTGCCGCCTCGCGCAATTCAGTGGCAATGGTTTCAACGGAATGCCCTTCGTCTCTGAGTAGCTTCAGCATGGCTACGTGCCCGAGCACGGACCTTGAAAAGTAACTTTTTTTTCGTGTGCCGTCGCGACCGACGGGTGATACCCGCATCATCGATTTGGGCAACACCCGCAATTGAATGAAACGGATCAAATCTCTTTTGGAGATGCCGGTTTGCTCGATCACCTCTTCTCCGGACAACCAGGTTGCACCGTCGGGATCGAGCATCTCCTTATCGGAATACAATGGATTAGCGTTCTGGGCCATTTTCATGTCTGTCCGGGCTGACACCTTGTTCTCAGTTTCATTCCAATGCCAAAGGGAAGTACCCGCCCCTCAACATACAATATTCGTGCCGGGATATTAAAATAAACGGTTTTTATGAAGGCAGTCGGCCCTTTTTTGTCGCTGTCGTTATGGACGCTGTCGGTAGATGCCTGCCGAATCCCTTTTGACGGTAATGTCGCTGCCTTCCGTCGATGGATCAGGGGCATGATGGGCCTGCCGGTTCGTTCCGTTCCGGATGCTTGATTTCAATCTTTAAGTGGACGAAGACGGCTGGGAAAGGCAAACTGTTTCTTTTAATTCCTATCCGACTTCCATGATTATGAAAAAAAATACCTATTTCAGGGGGGTCACGATGCTGGCCTTTTCGTGAAGAGGGGTTGGGCCTTTACGGTATAGGGGAAGCAGCGGGATCTTGATCTTCCCGATGGTCTGGCGCCGTTCGAATTCGACCAGATAGTCCTGGCTGGCGGCGTCGGTTGTCGGTATCAGCAACAGGGGGTGTAAAAATCGGCAACGCCGTTTGAAAAAGCGTTTGCGTTGGATTTCGTCACGCTGAACGATGCCCATGATGCTGAACTCGCCGTCCGCGGTTGCCATGATGCGCAACAGGCGGTGATCCAGGCGAATGGCCCGGATGAAACGGTCCATGACATTGAACGAGAATTTGAAAACCGGCCGGCTGATCCACTCCCGGAATCCGCTGAGAAAAAACCGGTCCATGCGCAGATTGTTGAAAAGGACCACCAGGGACAAGGTGGTGGTCATATCTGCGTCGGCAAGCACCTGCCGGTTGAAGGGAAGGTAGTGCAGCGACTGGGTGGCTTCGGGGGCGCCGGCGACGATCACCGCCTCATGAAAAAGGTCCGTGTCAGGCGGAATGATCCTCTCGATGTCCCGGATCAACCGCCCAGCGAGGTTGGATACCTTGATGCGGTCAAGGGTCTTGATGTAGGATTTCGACTTTTTCATGGGCGTTGGGTGGTCCATCCTTCAGGTGGGACCCGTTCAGTCGCTTGGAGATGGCCCGCCTGGGCCTGCACCACCGTGATGGCCGTCAGGTCCACCACGCTCTCCACCTCCGAATTGCGCTGCAGCACGTTAAACGGTCGGTCGATGCCCATCAGGAGGGGGCCCACCACCTTGGCCCCGCCTAACTGGTTCATCAGTTTATAGGCGATGTTGCCGGATGCCAGGTCCGGAAAGATCAGGACGTTGGCGGCCCGTCCCAGACGGTTGAAAGGAAAATCCCTTTCCAGGATGCCCGCCGCCACGGCCGTGTCGGCTTGCATCTCGCCGTCAACCACCAGGTCGGGTTTTTTTTGCCTCACCAGATCAACGGCACGGGCGATCCGATGCGTATCTGCATTGCGCACACTGCCGAAATTGGAGTAGGAGAGCATGGCAACGCGCGGCACCATGTCGAAAAATTCGGCCATCTCGCCGGCCAGGATGGCGGTTTCCGCCATGTCCGATGCATCCGGGTGGACGTTGACCGTCGCATCGGCGAAAAGCAGGGTGCGGTTTTTCTGAATGACCAGGTAGAGCCCGGATACACGCGTTATACCCGCACGCCGGGGAATCACCTGGAGCACCGGCCGGATGGCATTGGGATAGGATTGGGCGATTCCATGAACCTGCCCGTCCACCAGTCCCTCCCGTACCAGCATCGCGCCAAAAACATAAGGGTTGCGCAATTGCGACCGGGTTTCGACCATGGACCAGCCCTTGCGCTGCCGCAGGCGATACAGCGCGTCGGCAAAGGCCTCCTTATGCGGGTTGTGACGCGGATCCATGATGTCGATGGTGTCTAATGAAATGTGCAGGGATTCGGCTCGGGATCGAATGGCTGCCGGGTCTCCCAACAGCAGCGGGCGGGCAATACCTTCCTTGGCCGCATGGTGGGCGGCCCGGATGATCACGGGGTGATCCCCTTCGGGCAACACGATCCGCTGCGGATTCCGCTGTGCGCGGAAAATGATTTTGCGCATGATTTCCCGCTCGGGACCCAGGCTGGCTTCCAGGCGCTGGAGGTACACCGCCTGCTCGGGCAGCGATGTGCGGGAGACGCCGCTGTCGACCGCCGCCTGGGCAACGGCCGGCACCACCTTGAGCAGTACGCGGGTATCCAGCGGTTTGGGGACGATGTAGTCGGGACCGAAGCGGATGGGCTTGCCGCCGTAGGCGCGGATCACGGCGTCCGGTACATCCTCGCGGGCCAGTTCGGCAAGGGCGTGGACGGCGGCAATTTTCATGGCCCCGTTGATTTCGGTGGCCCGCACGTCCAGCGCACCACGAAAGATGTAGGGGAACCCCAGCACGTTGTTGACCTGGTTGGGATGATCGGAACGACCGGTGGCGACAATGGCGTCCGGCCGCGCCGCCTTGGCCTCGTGGTAGTCGATTTCCGAGTCCGGGTTGGCCAGGGCAAAGACGATGGGCTTCGGGTTCATCTGCCTGAGCAATTCAGGGGTGAAGGCCCCTTTGACCGACAACCCCACGAGCATGTCTGCACCCGCTACCGCATCCGCCAGGGTGCGTGCCTGGGTCTCGCAGGCCAGTTCCTGTTTGTACGGGTTCATGCCGGCCGTTCGACCCTGATAGATCACTCCGCCGGAATCCAGCATGACCAGGTTTTCCGGGACGACTCCCAACTGGATGTAAAGTTTGCCGCAGGCGATGCCTGCCGCCCCGGCCCCGTTGACCACCACCCGCAGGTCTTTTATGTGCCGATTGGTCAGCGCCACGGCATTCAACATGGCTGCTGCGGAAATGATGGCCGTGCCATGCTGGTCGTCATGAAACACCGGGATGGACATCTGCGCTTTCAGGTGTTCTTCGATGTAAAAACAGTCCGGCGCCTTGATGTCTTCCAGGTTGATGCCACCGAAAGTGGGTTCCAGCTCCCTGACGATGCGGATGAACGCATCTGGATCGGCGGTGTTCAGCTCGATGTCGAACACATCGATGTTGGCAAAGCGTTTGAACAGGACGGCCTTACCCTCCATGACCGGTTTGCCGGCCAGTGAACCGATATTGCCCAGGCCCAGCACCGCCGTCCCGTTGGTGATGACGGCGATCAGGTTTCCCCGGTTGGTGTAGTCGTAGGAGGTGTCCGGGTTGTCGCGGATCTTCAGGCAGGGCGCCGCCACGCCGGGGGTATAGGCCAGGCTGAGATCGGTCTGGCTGAAAAAAGGCTTGGTGGGAACCACTTCGGTCTTCCCCGGACGGGGTTCGCGGTGGTAGTGCAGCGCCTCCTCATCGTAAGCCATGACTGCCTCCTTGGGTCGGTCAGAACCCATCCCGGATCAAGCCTGCGGATTCAGCGGGTCGTATTGCGCTTCGAATCGGCTGATATCCACTTCGTGCTGCAGCGTCAGGTCAATGTCGTCCAGCCCGTTGAGCAACTGCTTCTTGGCCCCGGCGTCGATGTTGAAATCGAATGTCCGGGGTGACGGCAGGTTAAAGCGGACGAGTTGGGCCGGCAGGTCCACGGTTGCCGTCAATCCTACGTGCCCGGCCACCATGTCGAAGATTTCATCCACATCCGCTTCCGACAGCTCGATGGCCAGCATGCCGTTCTTGGTGGTGTTGTTCCTGAAGATGTCGGCAAAAGCGGGCAGCCGTTTTCCTTCCATCTCTTTCCAGGGTGCGATGACGACCCGGTAGCCGTCCTGGACCAGGGCCCAGACGGCATGCTCCCGGCTGGAACCGCAACCGAAATTGTTGCGCGTCACCAGAATGGAGCGTTCTTGGAACCGGGGATGATTCAGTTCGAAATCCTCATTGATCCTGCCGTCGGGCAGGTAGCGCCAGTCAAAAAAAGCATTGGGGCCGTATCCGGTGCGCTGGATCGATTTGAGAAACTGCTTGGGGATGATGGCGTCGGTATCCACATTGGACCGGTCCAGGGTGGCCACGATGCCGGTGTGTTCGGTAAAGGGAGTCATGGGAAATCCTTTGCTTAGAATGAGACGTTCGAGGACTTTAACAATGATGGCGATTCCATGCCCATTCGGATATCAGGGTTAGGCTGCATCCTTGGCTGCCGCTGCGCACGGAAAGCGCGCCGCCTACGATTCGAGCCATCGGCGAATGTCGACGAATTTTCCGGCGACCGCTGCAGCGGCGGCCATTTCCGGGCTGACCAGGTGGGTTCGCCCGCCTTTTCCCTGGCGCCCCTCGAAATTGCGGTTGGAGGTGGAGGCACACCGCTGTTGGGGACGCAACTGGTCCGGGTTCATCCCCAGGCACATGCTGCATCCGGCATAGCGCCACTGTCCCCCGGCAGCTTTGAAGATACGGTCCAAACCTTCGGCCTCGGCCTGCAGGCGGACCTGATGGGATCCGGGAACCACCAGCAGTTCCACATGGTCAGCCTTTTTACGTCCCTCAAGGATGGCGGCGGCCTGCCGCAGGTCTTCGATTCGGGAATTGGTGCAGCTGCCGATAAAGACCACATCGAGCGGCACGTCGGTAAGCTTTACTCCCGGTGTGAGCCCCATGTAGTCCAGGGCATTTTTTACGTCGGAGGGGGAGTATCCCCTGGCGTTTTCCGGCGAGGGAACCGGTTGGTCCACATCCAGCACCATTCCGGGGTTGGTCCCCCAGGTGACTTGCGGTGCGATGCGGCCGGCGTCGATGGTCAGGGTCTGATCGAATGGCGCATCCGCGTCACTGGGCAGGCTGCGCCAGTAGGCCAGGGCTCTTTCCAGGGCGTCACCGGTGGGCGCATAGGCACGCTCACGGCCGGTGATGTAGTCGAAGGTGGTGTCATCCGGGGCGATCATGCCGGCCCGTGCACCGGCCTCGATGCTCATGTTGCAGATCGTCATGCGTCCTTCCATGGACAGGTTGCGGATGGCCTCGCCGCAATACTCCAGAACGTGCCCGGAGCCGCCGGCGGTGCCCATGGTGCCGATCATCTTGAGCACCATATCCTTGGCCGAGATGTGCGGGCCGGGGCGACCGGTGAATTCCACCCGGTAGGTACGGGGTTTCCTCTGCACAAGCGTCTGGGTGACCAGGACGTGCTCCACCTCGGAGGTGCCGATACCGAAGGCCAGTGCACCGAAGGCGCCGTGGGTGGAGGTGTGGGAGTCGCCGCACACGATGGTCAGGCCCGGCAGGGTGATCCCCAACTCCGGGCCGATGACGTGCACGATGCCCTGGCGGTCGTCGCCCAGGCCGAACAGGTTGACCCCGAAGTCATCACAGTTTTTCTGCAGCGCCTCCACCTGGGCTCTTGAGACAGCGTCCGTAATGGCCATGCGGTCTTCGGTGGTGGGCACATTGTGGTCCATGGTGGAGAAGGTCAGCTCCGGCCGCCGGATCTTTCTTCCGGCCAGCCGCAACCCGTCAAATGCCTGCGGGCTGGTCACTTCGTGCACCAGGTGCCGATCGATGTAAAGCAGGCAGGCACCATCCGGCAGGTCCCGCACCACGTGTGGCGCCCAGATTTTTTCGAACAATGTTTTTCCCATGGGTAGATCTTTCTAATGTGGGGTTGGCTTTCTTCCCTTTGCGGCATCAATCTTTTTAAAATGACCTCATGGCCGTTGAAAGTCAAGGCATTGGCGCGCCGAATTATTTGCCTTTTATCAAAGACAGATTATTTTCCATAGAATACGGCAAGCGGTCGATGGCCACCTGTGCGGTTCGACGGAATGCGTGACAGGCGAAATGGCTTGCTCCAGAAGCGCGATGAATTCATGCCACGCACCTTGATTCGGTACTCGCTGCAACTGCCGTTGTACTCACACAGAAGGGACAATCAGCTATGAAAGGCACGGAACTGGTCCTTAAAGCCTTGATCGACAATGGCGTGAAATTTATTTTCGGGTACACCGGCGGTGCCATCATGCCCATTTTCGACGAAATGGAAAAGCAGAAATCATTGTCATTCATCATGTCGCGGCATGAGCAGGGGGCCGTCTTCATGGCCCAGGGCATCTCCCGCGCATCCCTATCCACATCCGACCCCCGGACCGGTGTCTGCATGGCCACGTCGGGTCCCGGTGCCATGAACCTGGTTACCGGTATCGCCGATGCCAACATGGACTCCGTGCCGGTGCTGGCCATCACCGGCCAGGTTCCCACCGGTGTCATCGCCACGGATGCGTTCCAGGAGAGCGATGTGGTCGGGGTAATGATGCCGCTGACCAAACAAACCTATATGCCGCTCAGCGTGGATGAGATCGAACCCATGATTCATGAGGCCATGTATGTGGCTTCAAGCGGCCGTGGCGGACCGGTGGTCGTCGACATCCCCAAGGATGTCCAGCTGCAGGAGACAGAGAGTGTCTGTGAATTTGATGCCCGTTCCTGCGAGCCGCAGCTGCCAGACTTTTTTTATCGGCCGTCGGTGGATATGGACCGGTTGAAGCAGGCCGTCGGGTTGATCAACAAGAGCGAGCGTCCTATCATTCTCTGCGGCCACGGCGTCATTTCCAGCAATACCGGCCCGCACTTGCAGGCCTTTGTGGAGCGGGTAAATATTCCCGTGGCCTTTACCCTGCATGGACTTTCAGCGCTGCCGGTGGACCATCGGATGAGCCTGGGCATGGTGGGTATGCACGGCACGGTGGAAGCCAACCGGGCCCTGATGCATGCCGATCTGATCATTTCGTTGGGCATGCGATTCGATGACCGGGTGACCGGCAACCTGAAAGATTTCGCCCGTGAAGCAGCGGTGATCCATGTGGAGATCGATCCTTCCGAGATCGACAAGAACGTGAAGACCTCGGTGGCCCTCAATACAGACGTGGCTCAGGCGCTCAATCTGCTGCACCGGGACCCCGCCCTGGTCTCCAAGCCGAGGACCCGGTGGTTCGCCCAAATCGATGCCTTTCGCCAGGAAATTGCCGACCAGATTAACAAAGAGATCGATGCGGGCGTCGGCCGGGAGGGGCAATTGCTGGTAAAGACCATTACCAGTCGGTTGTCCCGCCTGACCCAGGGAAAGGACATCATTGTGGGTGACGTGGGGCAGCATCAAATGATTCTGGCCCGCTTTTACAACTTTCAGACCCTCAACAGCTGGTTTACCTCTGGCGGTGCCGGAACCATGGGATGCGCCCTGCCCATGTCCATCGGCGTGAAGCTGGCCAGGCCTGATGAACGTGTCTGGTCGGTGAGCGGCGACGGCGGGTTCCAGATGAACATCCAGGAACTGGGAACGATCATGGAGCATGATATCGACGTCAAGATTCTGCTCATGAACAACGGATACCTGGGAATGGTCCGCCAATGGCAGACCCTGTTTTACGACGGTCGTTATGCCGGCACGCCAATGAAAAATCCCGATTACGGCGCCATCGCCGGTGCTTACGGCATCCCCTACCTTAAGGTCTCCGAGCTGGACCAGGTGGACGAGGCCATTCAAACGGCGGCCGACCACAAAGGGCCGTTCATGCTGGAGTTTATATGCGACCCCAGCGAGATCATTCTGCCCATGGTGCCGGCCGGCGGCGGATACAAAGAGATGATCGTCTCCTTAGATTAACCAACAATCTCAGCGCATCCTTATATTGGGAGGATCTGATGACAACCACTGCCCTCATGAAGCGGCGGGCCATTCTGGCTTTTATGCTGGACCGGCCGGGCGTGCTCAACAAGATCGCCATGCTGATCCGCCGCAAGATGTACAACGTTGAAACCCTCACCGTGTGCAAGACCAACCAGCCCGGCACGAGTCGTATGACCATTACCCTGCGTGAAGACAGTGACGAAAAAATGCTTCAGGTCATCAAGCAGATTGAAAAGAGCACCGAGGTGATTTCCGCCAGGGAATTAGACATGAATGAAAGCTTCTGGCGGGAGGTGGCCATCGTCAAATTGGAAGCCGATGAGGATCGGATGGAATCGTTGAAAAGAGCCTACCGGTTTGAAATACTCGATCGCCGGGACCATGAACTGTATATCGTTCAGGTTGCCGGCACCTCCCAATTCATCGATGATTTCCTGCAGGACGCCGGAACCGACAGAATTGTTGAAGTGGCGCGGTCGGGGTTTACGGCGATGGAAAAGTGAATAAGTATCCAAGGGATCGAGGGTTCACGTGCATTACCTGAATTGAAGGTCTTGAACGCGGCTGTGTAGGAAGTAAATGAACGCCTCACCTTAAAAGGAGCAGCCATGACTGAAAAATTGAACAAATTCAGTTCGCGGATTACCGAACCCAAGTCCCAGGGGGCCTCCCAGGCGATGCTGTACGGCATCGGGATGAGCGATGCCGACATGAAAAAGGCCCAGGTGGGGATCAGCAGCGTCTGGTACGAAGGCAACACCTGCAATATGCACCTGAACGATCTGGCGGCCCGAGTCAAGGCTGGCGTGGAGGCGGCGGGGCTCGTCGGCCTGCGCTTCAACACCATCGGGGTAAGCGACGGTATTTCCATGGGCACCGAGGGCATGAGCTATTCCCTGCCGTCGCGTGACCTGATTGCCGACTCCATCGAAACGGTCATGCGCGCCCAATGGTACGACGCCAACATTTCCCTTCCGGGATGCGACAAGAACATGCCAGGTTGCCTGATCGCCATGGCCCGGGTGAATCGACCCGCCCTGATGGTCTACGGGGGTACCATACGGGCCGGCGAACTGGACGGCGTCAAGCTGGACATCGTCTCCGCCTTTCAAAGCTACGGCGAATACATGGCCGGAACCATCGACGAGCAGCGCCGCCTGGCCATCGTCAAAAAGAGCTGCCCGGGCGCGGGCGCCTGCGGCGGCATGTACACGGCCAACACCATGGCGTCGGCCATCGAAGCCATGGGCATGTCGCTGCCGTTCAGCGCCAGCCGGCCGGCCGAGTCCGACAAGAAAAAAGATGAGTGCAGACGCGCGGGTGAGGCGATCCTGCGCCTGCTGAAGGATGACATCAAACCGCGGGATATCATGACCCGGGAGGCCTTTGAAAATGCGTTGGTCGTCCTGACGGTCCTGGGCGGGTCGACCAATGCGGTGCTGCACCTGATTGCCATGGCGCGAGCCGTGGACGTGCCCCTGAACATCGATGATTTCCAGCGGGTGAGCGACCGGGTGCCGCTGCTGGCGGACATGAAGCCCAGCGGCCAATACGTCCAGGAGGACCTGGACCGTATCGGCGGCATCCCGGCCCTGATGAAGGTCCTGATGAACGAAGGTCTGATCGACGGCCGCTGCCTGACCGTCACCGGCCGGACCGTGGCCGAGAACCTGAAGGATGTACCTGGATTCGAAGCAGGCCAGCGCATTGTGCGCCCCTTGGAGAACCCCATCCACCCTTCCGGCCACATCCAGATCCTGCGCGGCAACCTGGCACCGGACGGTGCGGTGGCCAAGATCACCGGAAAGGAAGGTGTCGCCTTTACCGGACGGGCCAATGTGTTCGATTCGGAGGAGGCCATGCTGACTGCACTGGAGGAGGGGCGGATCGTCAAAGGAGACGTGGTGGTGATCCGCTACGAAGGCCCCAAGGGCGGACCGGGCATGCCGGAGATGCTGACCCCCACTTCGGCGATCATGGGGGCCGGTCTCGGCAAAGAGGTGGCCCTGATCACCGACGGTCGGTTTTCAGGCGGTTCCCACGGGTTCATCGTGGGGCACATCACCCCCGAAGCCCAGGAAGGCGGCCCCCTGGCCCTGGTTCAAACCGGTGACACCATTACCATCGACACGGCCAGCCACACGATCGATGTCGACGTCGACCCGGCGGAGCTGGCGCGCAGGCGCAAAACCTGGACAGCGCCGCCCTACAAGGTGTCCAACGGAATTCTCTACAAGTATATCAAGACGGTGAGGTCTGCGTCGGAAGGGTGTGTCACCGACGCGTAGAGTCCGTTCAGAAACGGCATCTTTTGGCCCAGGCCGGTGCTCTCGCTACGCTTAAATCCTCGACGTAGCGCAGCTACGCCTCCGGTTTAGTCGTAGTTGCGGCCTTGGCCTGACCCAAAATCTACCATTTCTGAGCGGACACGGTCATGGGGTAAAGGTCTTTAAATGATCGTCCGCCTTGATCTTGACCGAACTGAAACGTTTTGGAACAGGCTCGTTCTTAAATCCGACGGATTCGCAATCAAGCCGAGATCAAGGCTTGTGAATCCCAAGGCCTACTGACCGAATGCTGTAGTGACGAGGGGTGAAGTGTCATGCAGATATCGGCTTGATCGCAGATCCGTCAAAATTGGCTGTCACATGCTACCGGTCAGAAGCCATGCGGACGTCGCCAGCGCTATGGCAATGCGGTAGTAGCCGAAAACAGCCAGCCCGTGGCGGTTCAGATAGGCCACCATCCACTTGACCGATACAACCGCCGAGATAAAGGCAAACAGCAGGCCGATGGCGATGGGCATGGCCTCGAAGGTCTGCAGCATCATCTGTCCATGCTTGAGGGCGTCATAGGCCGTGGCCGCTCCCAGGGTGACCACGCCCAGCAAAAAACTGTACTCCACGGCCGCCGGGAGCGACAGCCCCATAACCAATCCGCCCACGATGGTCACCAGGCTGCGGCTGACCCCCGGCCACATGGCGATACACTGGGCAAAACCGACCACCAGCGCCATGCGCCAGGTCAATTCCTCAAGCGACAGGCCCTGATGAACCGGACCGCCGGTGGTGCGTTTGTACCAACCCACCGCCAGGATGGCCACGCCGCCCACGAACCAGGCGGCCACCACCGGCCAGATCCCGAAGAGGTATGCCTTGATCATTTTGTTGAACAGCAATCCGATGACGGCAGCGGGCAAAAATCCGGCCGCCACGTTGGCCAGCAACCGGCTTCCGTGCGGATTTCTGCCCAGAAGCCCTTGCAGCATTTGTCTGACCCGTCTGAAATAGAGCCCCAGCACGGCGATGATGGCGCCTGCCTGAATACAGATGGTGTATGCATCGGCCGCATTCCTGGTGCGCTGCCGCTCCTCTGTCGATGCGGATGGGGATTCGCCAATGCCCATCATGCGTTCCGCCAGGAGCAAGTGGCCGGTCGAGCTGACCGGCAGGTATTCGGTCAGGCCTTCGACCAGGCCCAGGATTATCGCCTGGCCGACCGTCATGGCCGGCGCTTCCTTATCGGCACCGGCCGGAGATACGCCACGATCGCTCATGATGGCGCTGGCTCCGCAGGCGAACAGCAATACACCAATCAACGTGAGATTGAGGCGCGTCGATTTTCCAAAGCGCATATCCGCTCCTTCTTGACAGATTCGAATAAAACCTCGGTGATGGCATGCTTACGAAGGCGAGGATCCACCAGTTTCACATAGGTTCGAACCCTGCGACGCAGCGATGGCACGGCATATGGTTTAATTCCCGCGCATCAATTGCCGGTTCAATTATCGACCCATACTGCGCTTTTTTCAAACTTGTTTCAAGATCAGATCGGATAACCCCCTGAACAGCGAATGTGGCCTTCGACTTGACGGCAAGTGTTAAATCTCAATAATAGACATGTCGCAATTCGATACAGTGGCGCCATTTCCACCATCTTGCAGACCTTTACACTCTGAAAATCTTAGAAAGTGTATCAATATGAGATAGAAACGTGCCATCGAAACGACCTTGGGTTCCCTTGCAACTATACCTTAGATTCTTTTAAAACCCTTTTCTCAACCTCTTCTCAGTCTGGTGAGACCCCCCCGATATTTCTATTCATTAAAACAAGTTGCAAAAAATGCGATCTTTCGTTGCGCCATTCTCCAACCAGTCAACGGTTGTTCCCCGGATCACCAACACAAATATGGCATGATTATAGCCTTGATGATGGCTACTTCAATTCGAATCACATAGCCTGACCAAAAAGAAAATTGTTTTCCCTATATACGCAATGTGCACCTGCTGTGGCGTGCATAGACTTACAGGGCTTTACATTAGCGAGTCTGCAAGTTTTGATCGTGGAGGTGTTTTGTGAGGTCTGCTGATACTATTGTCATCGGTGGTGGGCTTTCCGGTTCCGCCATCGCACTGGGGCTTGTGCGCGAAGGTGCGGGAAGAGTAATGTTGTTTGACGAACAGCTTCCCACGCAGCGGCTGTCGCGCGGAAACTTTGGGTTAACTTGGTTCATGTGCAAAGGCGCCAGCCACCCCATCTATGCCCAATGGTCCCGTTTGGCCTGCCAGCACTGGCCCGATTTTGCCGCCCGGCTGGAGGAAGAATCCGGATACAACATCGAATTGGAATGGACGGGCGGCGCTGTCCACGCGATTGGCGAAGAAGAATTCAAAGTCCACACAGAATCCATCGAGGGGCTCAAGGCGGTCTGCGCCCAGGTGGGGTTGGACTATCCGGTGAAGATGCTCGATCGGCAGGAGTTGGCCGAACTCATCCCTAAGATCGAATTGGGCCCCGAGGTATCCGGGGCCATGTATACTCCGGAGCAGGGGCATGTCAATCCGCTCAAACTCATGGCGGCCATGAGGGCCGCCTTTCAAAACAAAGGTGGCACATTTATCGGCGCCCAGACGGTCAGCGCCATCCTTCCCAAAACCGGTGGCACCATAATACTTAAAACCAATACCGGCGATTACCAGTGCCAAAAGCTGGTGGTGGCCGCCGGCCACGGGTCGACCCGGCTGTTGGCTCCCTTGGGCGAGAAGCTGCACATCTACCCCCAGCGGGGCCAGCTGATGGTTACCCAGCGACACAAGCGGGTATTGAGCATTCCCATGCTCTGTGTCCGCCAAACGCCAGACGGCACCTTCGTTATCGGTTTGTCCACCGAAGACACGGCCCTGGACAACCGAGTCACCACCGAAGCCATGCAGAGCCAGGCGGCCAATGCCATCCGGCTTTTCCCAATGCTGGCCAAGGTCAATTGGGTGCGCGCCTGGGGGGCCATACGGGTCATGACGCCGGATGGTGCGCCTATCTACAGTCGTATACCTGGGAACGACAACATCACCGTCGTCGCCCTGCATAGCGCCGTATCGCTGGCTCCCCTTGCTGTTAACATTGTAGCGCCATGGATAGGTGGCACTGGCGATCACGAACTTCTCCCGCATTTTAAAAATGGACGATTCGATGTTTAAAACCGACAGCGCCGAGAGGCAAAATTCCGTAACGGTAACCCTGGATGGAAAATCGGTTTCGCTACCCGCCGGCATGAACCTGGCAGCTGCCCTGTTTGCCATGGGCGAGACGATTTCCAGGATTTCCCCCACATCCCATCAACCGTGCTCACCCCATTGCCTGATGGGGGTCTGCTTTGAATGTATGATGGAGATCGATGGCCTACAACGCCAGGCCTGTCTGACAGAGGTGCAAGACGGCATGGTGATCGATCGCCATCTGGATGACGATAAAGGAGCGGCCGCATGAGTCATCACGATGTGATTGTCATCGGCGCCGGGCCTGCAGGCCTGGCGGCAAGTGCCTGCCTGGCTGAAATGGGGCTTAATGTGTTGACCCTGGACGAGCAGAATCGGTTAGGCGGTCAAATATATAGAAATATTGAAGCCACCCCACAGCATCGACGGGACATGCTGGGTGATGACTACACCCAGGGCTTACTGCTGGCCAAACGGTTTCGCCAAAGCGGTGCGGCCTACAAGAATGGGGCCACCGTTTGGCAGGTCGAACCGGATGGAACGGTCTGCTACTCTCGTCAAGGGCAATCCGCCCAGATTAAAGCCAACTACCTCATCGTGGCCACCGGTGCCATGGAACGCCCCATGCCCATCCCCGGCTGGACCCTGCCGGGCGTCATGGGCGCCGGTGCGGCCAACAATCTGTTCAAGGAGGCGGGGCTGAACCCCACCGGCCGTTTAGTGCTGGCCGGCAGCGGCCCCTTGCTGTTGCTCGAGGCTTCCTTGCTGGCCAAAAAGGGTGTCAACGTGGGTGCCTTGTTAGAAACCACCCCAGCGATTCCCCCAGCACCGGCCATTCCCAATGCGCCCAAGGCCCTGATGAGAACCGACTTCCTTTGGAAGGGCGTTTCCATGTTGCGAGAGATCAAAAAAGCGGGCATCGCCCACTACAAGGGCGTCACACACGTTCGCGCCATCGGCCGGGATCGCCTCGAAGCTGTCGAAGCCACCCACGCCGGCAAAGTGTTGCGCCTGGATGCCGATTTGCTGCTGCTTCATTTCGGAGTGATCCCCAACACGCACATCTTTCGCCAGATCGGCTGCAAGATGGTCTGGAAAGCCGATCAGCGTTACTGGCACCCGAAGTGCGATGAATGGGGTCACACCAATTGCGAACGCCTCTTCGCCGCCGGGGACGGAGCCGTGGTGGCCGGTGCGTTGGCGGCCCAGTACAAAGGGGAACTGGCTGCTCTGGAGGTGGCCCACTGTTTGGGGATCATTCCCGCCTATGAACGGGACGCACTTTCCGAGCCGGTAAAAAAATTACTCAAGCATGACCACTGGCCGCGGCCCTTCGTGGATGCCATTTATGCGCCGCGTCCCGAGCATATCACCTTCGATGAAAACACCGTCGTCTGCCGCTGCGAGAACATCACCGTCGGGGACTTACGAAAGGTGGTTAAAGAAGGCGTGCGTGAATTGAACGAGCTTAAGGTGGTCACGCGCTCGGGCATGGGTCCCTGCCAGGGGCGGATGTGCGGTCCGGCGCTGGCGGAGGTGGTCGCCGCCGAGCTGAATCTATCGCCGGATCAGGCGGGTAGCTTGAATATCCGCCCGCCGCTGAAACCAGTAGCGCTGCAAGAGATCGCCGAGATGTCAATGCATGTCGGGCCCGCCGCAGGTACCAACTGGCTGTTGGACAAGAAGACGGCCGGTCGTAAAGGGGCCTGACACGATTTCACTCAAACCACCCAAGGAGAATAGAATGAACGCCATCAGCCGGATGGATACGACAGCGCGGATGAGTAAAGTCGTCATTCACCATGACACCCTATATTTGTGCGGGCAGGTGGCCGACAGCAGTGATGCAGCCATCGGTCCCCAGACGGCCGACATGCTGGCCAAGGTTGATGCCTTGCTTGAAAAAGCCGGCAGCGGGAGGGATCAGATTCTTTCCGCGACCATCTACCTTCGGGACATGAAGGATTTCGATGGCATGAATGCGGTCTGGGATGCGTGGATCCCGCAAGGACATGCCCCGGCGCGGGCTTGTGTGGAGGCCCGCCTGGCACGCCCCGAACTGCTGGTCGAAGTTTCCATCGTCGCCGCACGTCAAGGATAGTCTCGCATTCATCAAGCACTGTTAACTGTCGTTGTTGCCCTTTCCAGGTGCCGTGCAGACAAAAACCGGCAAAGCCTCAAAGGAATCTTAAATGGAACGATTTTTCAGGTACACCCTCACAGCGCTAATCAGTATCGTCGCACTCATGGAGTTTTATCAAGTGCTCATGCGTTATGTGTTTGAAATACCGGTCATGGGGCTTGAGGAGGTGCTGGTTTACCCGACCCTATGGCTCTATTTTCTCGGCAGCGTCAATGCGTCCCGCGAAGACACCCAGATTAAGGCCAATGTCCTTGACGTTTTTTTAAAAACCGACCGGGCGAAGCTGATTGTCAGGGTTATCGCCGACGCTATGGCATTTATCGTGGTCCTTTGGCTCACCTATTGGGCCTGGGACTACTTTCGCTATGCGCTGCGTGTCATGAAAGAGAGCCCAACCCTGTATATCCCGACCATCTATGCCGAGTGTGCCTTCTTTATCGGCCTGGTGCTGATGAGCGCCTATGCCGCCTGGTATCTGTTCAAGAACGTCAAGCGTTTGGCAGCCTCACCCAAATCACCTCAGGAAACGGCCGAAGGAGTTTGAAATGGAACTGGAAATCGTCACTGTATCCCTTATTTCGTTAGGCATTCTCGTGATGATGCTGAGTTTCGGCGTCCCCCTGCCTTATTGTTTTGGCGGTGCCTTGATGAATATGGTCTTTCTGGGCGGCGCCACCATGAAAGGCACCATGGTGTGGGGCTTCACGCAACTGGCCAATCCGGTGCTGCTGTGCATCCCCCTGTTCGTCTTCGCCGGAACACTGATGAGTGAAAGTGGGATCGCCGCCAGTTTGCTGCGCTTCGTCAATGTTTTTGTCGGGCGTATCCGGGGTGGTTTAGGTGTCGTCGCCTCGGTCAGTTGCGCCATTATTGGTGCCATTTCCGGCAGCGGGCTGACCGGTATCGCCGCCACGGGTCCGATCCTGATACCGGAGATGGCCGCCAAAGGTTATCCGAGGGGGTATGCCACCGCCCTTGTGGCGAACTCGTCCATCCTCGGCCTGCTCATCCCCCCCAGTGTGACCATGATCATTTATGGATGGGTGACCGACACATCCATCCTGGCCTGCTTCCTGGCCACACTGGGACCGGGGCTGCTGATTACCGCCCTGTTTTGTGTCGTCAACCTGTTCCTGGCCAGGAAGTTTCCCCTGGAATTGGATCCGCCAAAGCCCATCAAAGAGACCGTCCGGGAAGGCGTCACGTTGACCTCCAAGGCCCTGCCGGCACTGATCATGCCGATGATTATTCTCGGCGGCATTTACGGCGGCGTCATGACCCCCACGGAAGCAGCCGCGGTGGCTGTGATTTACGCGTTTCCGGTCGGATTTCTGGTGTACAAGGGCTTGACCTTTCAAACCTTCCTGACGGCCGCCAAAAATTCGGCCACCGCTGTCGGTGCGATTATGATCATGATCGTTTTCAGTCTCATGCTCAGCCAGATCTTCGTGATGGAAGATGTCCCCCAGGCTCTTGTGGAAGGTGTCTTCACGATTACCCAGAACAAGGCACTGCTGCTGATTTTGATCAATTTTCTGCTCTTTTTCGTGGGCATGATCGTCAACGATGTCACCTCGATCATTCTCATTGGTCCGCTGCTGCTGCCGCTAATGGAGGCCATCGGAATCAGCGCCGTCCAGTTTGCGGCCATCATGGGGGTCAATACGGCAATGGGTGGGGTGACGCCGCCGTATGCCAGTATACTCTACTTGGGGATGCGAATTGGAAAAACCGAGTTTTCCGAAGTGATCAAACCGGCCATGGTATTGATTATCTTCGGGTATGTTCCCGTGGTTTTCCTGACGTCGTTCTGGCCGAGCCTGTCGCTGTTTTTCCCCGGCTTGTTCGGATATTGATTAACCCGTAATCGAATGCAAAAGGAGTTCACGAATGAAAAAGACGCCTATCCTCAGCTTGTTCGTTTTGTTGGCAACCGTCGCCTTGATCGCTAACAGCACCGAGGCCAAAACCTGGAAAATATCCCATGTGCGCCCCCAGGGCACCGCGATCGATATCGACCTGAAATGGTTTTCGGATACCCTCAAGGAGACCAGCAATGGCAAATTAAAAACCAAGATCTATGCGGCCAGCGCCCTGGGCGACTACACCGTTGTGCAGGAAAGGGTCGGCCTGGGTGCCATCGATATGGCCTGCCAGCCACCCGCCTCGGCGGCTGACAAGCGCTTTCAAATGGTCTATTTTCCATATATGGTTAAAAACTGGGAGCAGGCCGAGCGAAATTACTCGCCCGGCGCCCCGGTGCGCAAAATTGTCGCCCAACTGTATGCCGAACAGGGAATCCATCTGCTGGCCGCCTGGCCGGTTTATTTTGGCGGCATATCCCTGAATCGAGAGCCGGTGTCGCCAGGCGACCCCGATGCGCCCAAAGGGATCAAGCTGCGTGTTCCCCCCATGAAAACCTTTCAGCTGTTGGCCGATAAAACCGGGTACCTGGGAACCCCGATTCCTTTTTCCGACGCATTTACCGCCGTGCAGACAGGGGTTGTCGACGGCGTGATTGGCTCGGGCGCAGAAGGCTACTATTCATCTTTCAGAGACGTCACCAAGTACTACATTCCCTCCAATACGCATTTTGAAGTCTGGTATCTGATCATTAACAAGGAAACTTTTGAAGACCTGAAACCCGACCTAAAAAAACAGCTCGAAGAAGTCGCCGCTCAATTCGAATCCCGCCGCTGGGAGTCTGCCAAAGCCGACCAGGCGGCCAATGAAAAACGACTGGCGGATTATGGCGCCAAAATCGTCGATATGAGCGACGGCGAGATTGCCGCCACGGCCAAAAAGATTCATGAGACGGTCTGGCCGGCCGTTTTGGAAGATGTGGGCGCCGATTGGGGCCAGAGCGTTCTCGATTCCATCGCTGAGTAGGAAGAACCTGGCGCTTGCCTGAAAAGGCTCGCCTCATCGGGTAAGCGCCATCCCCCTGAGAAAGGGTAGGATCATGAATAAAACAGTTGTCGCCACGCTGTTGTGTCTCCTGATGATTGTTTTTTTCAGCGGTGGGAGCCATGCCGAGACCGAACACTGGAAAATCGGCCACGTCAGGTCTCCCGGATCCGCTATCGATAACGATATCCGGGCGCTTGTCGACCACATCAAAACCAAAACGGGTGGATCGATCTTGATCGATATCCATCCCGCCAATAAGCTGGGTGACTACTCCGTGGTGCAGGAACGGGTTGCTTTCGGCGAAGTGGAGATGTACGTCGGTCCTTTCGGCACCGCCATCGATAAGCGTGTAGCACTGGCCTTTACCCCCTTTCTGGTATCTTCCTGGGATGAGGCCAAGCGAGTGTATACCCAGGGCAGTGCTCTGTTTAAACAGATGGCGATTTTTCTTGAAAATCAGAACATCAAGGTGATCGGGGGCTGGCCGGTATACTTTGGCGGTATCGCCCTGACCCAAAAGCCTGCCGATCCGGGTAATCCCGACATCCCCAAGGAGATGATCATTCGGGTACCCCCCATCCGATCGTTTGAACGCACCGCCAGAGAACTGGGGTACACCCCCTATCCGATTACCTGGACTTATGCCAAAATGGGCCTTAAAACAGGTATGGTTGAAGGGATGTTGGGCGGCGGTGCGGAAGGTTATTTGGGGCTCAAAGGGATCATTCACTACTATCTGCCCGTCAAGGACCACTTCGAATACTGGTTTATTTACATGAATCTGGATTTGTGGAAGGGACTCTCCGAAAAAGATCAGACCCTGTTTACGGACGCACTGCAGGCGATGGAAAAACGTCGTTATGCGGTCGCTGAGGCGGAGGAGATCGCAAGTATCGAAAAACTGAAAAACCAGGGCGTCCAGGTAATAGAATTTAGCGACAGAGAACGGGCAGCAATGCAAAAAAAAGTCAAAACCAATGTCTGGCCCATGTTAAAACAGGAGATCGGTGATGCTTTCGAGGCGGTGGTCGGCGCCCGCTAATTGCCGTGGCCAGACGCAATGGCGTGTTGTTTGACCTTTCGATAAAGCGTTGCCCGGGAAATTCCCAGCCGTTTGGCGGTTTCGGCCATATTGTGGTTGGTCTGGTCGAGGGTTGACGCAATCATCTGCTGTTCCATTTCACGCAATGAGCCGCTTTGCGACTGCAGCACGTGGTGTTTTTCCTCAGGAATACCGAGATGGTCCGCTGTCATCAACTCGCCGTCGCATACATGCAATGCCCGTTGAATGGTATTTTCCAGCTCCCTGACATTTCCCGGCCAACGGTAGGTGGTCAATGCCTTTATGGCCGTGGCGGTCAACCGACAGCCAGGGCTGATTTTCCTAATAAAGAAATTCGCCAGAGCCCGAATATCGCCGGCGCCTCTCTCCCTCAACGGTGGGATTGATATCGGCAGGATGTTCAACCGATAAAAAAGATCCTGGCGAAACTGGTTCTGTGCGATGGCCTGGGGCAAATTGGCATTGGTGGATGCGATAATTCGCGTATTGACCTTTAACACCTTGCCGTCGCCGATACGTTGAACCTCTCCCGTCTGCAACACCCGCAGTAGTTTCACTTGCATGTTGTGGGGCATGTCACCGATTTCATCCAGCAGGATGGTGCCGCCGTCGGCCAGTTCAAACTTGCCGGGTCGACCCCCTTTCAAAGCTCCCGAGAAAGCCCCGTCGACATACCCAAACAGCTCGCTTTCCATCAGCTCCCCGGGAATCGCGCCGCAATTGATGGGAATAAACGGTTTGGCTTGAATCGCGCCGGCATTGTGAATGGCCTGGGCGAAAAGCTCTTTGCCGGTGCCGGTTTCGCCCAGCAGCAGAACGGTTGAATCCGATTGAGCGGCGCGCTTGGCCAGCTCCACGGCTTTTCTGAAGGCCGGTGAGTCACCGATGAGGTGATCGAAGGTAAAATAGGCCGTACTGCCGGATATTTTGTCGGCGATCTTTCTGATGTTACCGAATTCTTCGAACACCAGGACGGCGCCAAGCATGTTTTTTTGACCCGAGAGCACCGGCTGCGCGGAATAGACCAGATGGATGACCTGATGGCCATGCTTAATGTGGCACTCCCTGCCTTTCCAAGCCTCCGGATGGTGGAATATGTCGTTCACATCCACGTTCAAGCCCTTCAGCACGGAAATGGGCTTTCCATCCAGGTTTTCCTGGTTCAGGATGCGTTTGGCTTTGCGGTTCATCTTCCAGATGCGTGATTCATTGTCCAGGGTGAGCAACCCGGTTTCGGCTGACTCCAATACATTGTCCAGAAAACCCGCATAGATGGACATCTCTCGGTTTCGACGGAGCAACCGAATCTGTTTCTCGATGGACCGGGCCGCCGAGGTTACCATGATCAAGGTGTGCGGGTGGACCAGCGTGCTCTTGCCGGAGGCCACCAGAACCCCACGCAGCACATCGTCCTCGCCGAAAATGGGTGCGGCTGAACTGGTGAACCCGTGCGCCCGCCTGCAATAGTGGTCCTTGTCGTTGAGTTGGATGGAGACCTGTTTTTTCAGGCAGAGGCTGGTCGCTGTCGTTCCCACATCTTTCTCCGTGAAACGATACCCGGGCGCGTAGTTTCGTTCGGCAAATTCGGCTTTGATGGCATCGCTTCCCGAAAGCTTTAAAATAAACCCTTCCTGATCGACGATGGCGATCATGAACCGGTCGGGCGAGAGCAGTTCATAGAACTCGCCGATATACTCGGCAACGACCTCCAGAAGGTCTTTGTTCGTTTCGCGGCGTGATTCGAGCTCTTCGGGTGTAAGCCGTTTCTGATCGATGGCGCGTTCATCCGGGCAGACGCCGTAATCCTTCGATCGTTGGTGGGATTTTGCGATCTCCCGTCTCATTTGATCGTCAGTCAGTATAGTTTTCATGGGTATTCCGTGTGCCACTGCTCATCCCTTGATGACACCGATCGGCCTGAGCCGGGCCACTTTTTTGGACAGTCCCGCCCCGTGGACGGTGTCGACCACCTCGTCGATATCCTTGTAGGCATCGGGCATCTCTTCGGCCAGGGTACTGCGGCCGGTCCATCTGACCAGGATGCCTTGGTCGGCCAATTCTCGCTGGATGGAGCGCCCCTTGCTCCGTTTCTTGGCCGCCGTGCGGCTGAGCACCCGTCCGGCACCGTGGCAGGTGGATCCGAAACTCTCATCCATGGCGGTCTGGGTGCCGGCCATGACGTAGGAGGCGGTGCCCATGTCGCCGGGAATCAGGATCGGCTGACCGGTTTGCCGGTAGGCCTCGCAAATGGCCGGGTGGCCCGGGGGAAAGGCACGAGTGGCTCCTTTGCGGTGCACGCAGACCGTCCGCAGCCGGCCATCTACTGTGTGTTCCTCCTGCTTGGCGATGTTGTGGCAGATGTCGTACACCTGATGCATGGCCAGGTCCCGCGGACCGATGCCGAGTACCTGCTGGAAGGTCTGCCTGGCCCGGTGCAAGAGGATCTGGCGGTTGGCCCAGGCGTAATTGGCCGCACAGGCCATGGCGGCAAAGTAGCGCCGGCCGGCCTCTGATCGGATCATGGCACAGGCCAGCTGCCGGTCGGGCAGTTGGATGCCCAGGGTCTTGACGTGTCTGGCCATAAAGGCCAGCGAATCGTCGCAAACCTGGTATCCCAGCCCTCGCGAGCCCGAGTGCAGCAGCACCGTCACCTGATTCTGGAACAGGCCGAACGTCCGGGCCGTCGCTTCATCGAATATCTGATCGACCACGCCCACTTCCAGAAAGTGGTTGCCGGACCCCAGGGTGCCCAGCTGTTTGGCGCCCCGCGCCAGGGCCCGTTCACTGATCACGGACGGATCCGCCTCTTCCATGCAACCGCCGTCTTCGGTGCGATCCACGTCCGACTCCTCACCGAAGCCATGACGAACGGCCCAGCGGCCGCCTTCACGCAGCACCTTGATCTCTTCCTTGACGGACAGCTTTACCGGCCCGGTGGAGCCAACGCCAGTCGGGATATTCTGGAACAGGGCGTCCACCAGACGATCCACCACGGGCCGGACCTCTTTCTCCTCCAGTCCGGTGCCGGCCAGGCGCACGCCGCAGTTGATGTCGTAGCCCACGCCGCCCGGTGAGATGACGCCGCCGTCCCAGTCGAAGGCGGCCACGCCGCCGATGGGAAAGCCATAGCCCCAGTGCATGTCGGGCATGGCCATGGCGGCCTTGAGAATACCGGGCAGCATGGCCACGTTGGCCACTTGCTTGAGGGCTTCCTCCTGGTGCAGATCGCCGGCCATGCGTCCGCTCATGAAGATGCGGCCAGGCACGTTCATGGATCCGGATTGGGGGATTTCGTAGCAGTAGGGGCTGATTCTTTTCAGTTCCATCTCAACCTCCTAAATATCGAATACCACCATTGCCTGCCAGCCGTCCGCCACCCGGCCAACCTCGATCTGGTGGTAGGTTACCGCCTTGATTTCGTTGAAAATCTCGTGACGTTCGGGTGCGTAACTGTCGGTGGACACAAGGGCGGAGACGGCGCAGTCTGAGATCTTGACAATATCGATCAGCTTAACCAATTTTTCATCGCCCGTCCACAGGTAGAGCAGCTCCCGCAGGAAGTTGACCATGAGATCTGCCGGATCGTCGCCACTGACAGTCACCTCGACCACCTCTCGTGGTTCCAGTCGATCCGGCACGGTGATCAGGTCAGACAAGGCCAGACCGGCGTTTTCGAACAGGTCGGCAAGATTGGTGCCGCTGACGCGGATTCTCAGATCCGCGGTGTGGTCCAAAAGGGTGTAGGGCTTTTTCATCGGTATCGAATAGCAGGCCGTCGATTTGAATTCCGACGCCTGTCTCCTGGATTCTCCTTTGAGATTAACAGCGGGGCATAAAAAAAATAGCCGCTTAGGGAACGATAACGGTACCCGTCTTCTCCGTACTGTATCCGCCCAGGGCGTTAACCCGCGTTTTAAACGCGCCAGAGTTGATGGTTTCCAGAAGCACCTGAATGTTGTCGGATTCGAAATAAATTTGCGGGATGATCAAATCGTATTGTTCGGTAACCACGGGGATAAAATCCAGTCCCAGGGCCTTTGCCGCGGCATAGATGCCCAGTCCTGCGTCGGCCGTGCCGCTCAGCACCGCCACGGCTACGTTCATGTGGGTGAACTCTTCGCTGGTGTAGCCGTTGATCTGCTCCGCGGAGAGTCCGATCTGCTCCAGGCGATAGTCCAGCAGGATCCGTGTCCCCGAGCCGCCCTGCCGGTTCATGAAAACGATGTCGGCGCGTCCGAGATCTTCGATGCCCGTAATGCCCTTGGGGTTGCCCGTCGGGATGATCAGGCCCTGTTCGCGCATCACCAGGTTGACCAGCCGTACCGGTGTGCCGGGGAGATAGCGTTTCACGTAGGAGAGATTGTATTCACCGGTTTCCGTGTCCAGCAGGTGGGCGCCGGCCAGGTGGCACACCCCGCGTTTGACGGCCATGAGCCCGCCCATGCTGCCCACGTGACTGGAAGAGAGGGTCAGGGCGCCGTCGCCGGCACGCAACTGGTCGGCCAGCACGTCCAGGGAGTTGTCGTGGCTGCCCACGATGACGATGGTGTTGCGAATGGCGGGCAGGGGCTTGAGCAGCTCGGCCTGGACCGGGTCGCTGTCTTTGATGCCTTCGGCCTGGCTGGGGATGCGGATGATGCCGTCGGCTTCGGTGAGGCTGGTGATCATACCGGCCCCCCGGGGCAGCGGCGTGGCCACGATGCGGTCGCCCACCTGCCCCAGCTTGACCCGCAGGAATTCCTCCACGCCCAGCCGGGAGGCGATCTTGCGGGTGGGCACCACGGCAACGGTCGGGCGCGGATGGTCGGCAACGCCCAACATATGCCGGATCAGGGGCTGGACGAACTGCTCGACGGCGATGATGGCGGACACCGGGTAACCGGGGATGCCGAAGTAGGGCTTGCCTTGGATGTCGCCGAGGATCACCGGTTTGCCGGGCATGATCGTCACCCCGTGGACCAGCAGCTGTCCCAGATCCTGCAGGACGGGCAGGGCGTAGTCCTCGGAACCAGCCGACGACCCGCCGATGGTCATGACCATGTCCACATCGCCGGCCACGGCGTCGGCCACCGTTTGCCGGATCATATCCAGGTCGTCCATGACCCGTTCGTGGCGCCGTGCCTCACCTCCGCAGGCATCGATCATTTTTTCAAGCACGTAGGCATTGGTCTCCAGCACCTGTCCCGGCTTCAGGTCTTCGGGGGCGGTGGTCCGCCAGTCGACCAGTTCCGATCCGGTGGGAATGATCAGCACCTTCGGCTTTCTTCTCACCGGCACCCGATAGATGCCACCCGAGATTAGGGCGCCCACGCAGTAGGGCGTCACCGTATGGCCGCGTGGGTAGAGCAGTTCGGTGGCCACGATGTCCTCGCCCATTTTACGCACGTGCTGCCAGGGAAAGGCCGGTGCTTCGATGCGGATCCGGTCGTCGCCTATGGTCTGGATCTTCTCGATCATGATCACTGCATCGGTGCCCGCGGGCATGACGTGGCCGGTGTTGAGAAAGCGGGCCTGGGTGCCCACGGCCAGCTCTTTGGGCCGGGTTTCGCTGGCACCGAAAGTCTCTTCCGCTTTCACGGCGACGCCGTCCATGGCGGCGGCGTGGAAGTTGGGCGACGACACGGCGGCGACGACCGGTTCGGCCAGGACCCGGCCCACGGCATCGGGTGGGGTGACGGTTTCGGCCGGCATCGTACCGGTGCCGGGAAAATGATCGAAAAGGATCTGCCGGGCTTCCTCCAGGGGCTTCATCTTCAGGTATACGTTGCGTTTAGTGTTCACCGATACGGCTCCATTTATTGCTGAATCTATTATTAGATGTGATTCGTGTTGTGCGAAGGGTTGGTATCCAATCGAAAGGGTTAAGTGTTAAAGAAAGGATTTGAGTCGGTCTAACATCTGACTTTTCTCGAATCGACAGCA
This sequence comes from Desulfosarcina sp., assembly GCF_055467485.1. NCBI lineage: Bacteria > Pseudomonadati > Thermodesulfobacteriota > Desulfobacteria > Desulfobacterales > Desulfosarcinaceae > Desulfosarcina > Desulfosarcina sp. The sequence goes on from NZ_JBUOIV010000019.1 coordinate 69,671, forward strand.
TTCATCAGCTTAACACTTAAAACTTTACACTTACCACGCGTTGTTCATAACGGCATCACCTCCACCGTTGTCCCCTTTTCCAATCCCTCGGTATTCATGCCGATGGCGATGAGGCCGTCGGCCTTGACCATAGTGTTGATCAGCCCTGACTTGCCCAGGACCGGTTCCGCCACGGTTTGGCTGTCGACGTCACTCAGTCGGACGCGGACGTAATCCACGCGTCCCTGGGCCGAGGCCAGGTTGCGGTTCAGGATGGCCTGAACCGGAAATTGCCGCACCGTCTGCGACAGTCCGGACAGGCGGTCCAGAAAAGGACGCACCACCACGGCAAAGACCACCATGGCGGATACGGCGTGGCCGGGCAGTCCCCAGAACGCCTTGCCGCCGGATCGGGCCAGGATGGTGGGCTTTCCCGGGCTGATGGAGATTCCGTGGACCAGAATCGCGGTATCGGGAAGGGCGTCGAGCACCTCCACGGTGAAATCCCTGGCCCCCACCGAACTGCCTCCGGAAATCATGACCATGTCGGTGGTTTCGAGGGCGCTGCGGCACTTGCCCATGAGGTCGTCGCGATTGTCTCCGACGATGCCGAAGACCACGGGCACCCCGCCGGCCGCCCTTACCTGTCCGGACAAGGTCTGGCTGTTGATATCCCGGATCTGTCCTTCGCCGGGCACCTGGTCCACCGGAACCACCTCGTCTCCCGTGGAAATGATGCCCACCCGGGGGCGCCTGAAAACGGTCGTCTCCGTCCGTCCGCAGGCGGCCAGAAGGCCGGCTTCCTGGGGACGGATCCGCGTGCCTGCCTTGAGTGCCGGCCGGGTACGTCGGATATCCTCGCCCTTTTCGATGACATGCTGGCCCGGGGCCACGCTCCGGTACGCCTCGATGGTGGTGTCGTCGAGGGTATCGGTGTGCTCCACCATGATGACGCTGTCGGCGCCCTCGGGCAGCATGCCGCCGGTGGCGATCCTGGCCGCCTCGCCGGGGCCGATGGAAAAGTCGGGCCGGCTCCCCATCCTGATCTGTCCACGCACGTTCAGGTAGGCGGGGTTGGCCTCGGATGCACCGAAGGTGGAGGACGCCTTGACGGCAAACCCGTCCATGGTGGACCGGTTGAAATCGGGAATGTCCACATCCGAAAAGACATCCTCGGCCGTTACCCGACCCAGGCAGTCGGCCAGCGCCACCGTTTCCGTATCCACCGCTTTAAATGACGGGGCGTGGGCGAGAACCCCGTCGATGGTTTCAACCTTGAAAAACTCTTTCATGACATTGCTATCTCTTTTTGCTATTCATACCTGTTGATTGAATACCGAGATCACCGACGCGCAGGCCGCCGGCCTGCCCAAGGAACGGTCATAACGGCCAAAACCCCGTGATCGCCATGGAGCCAGAGGCGTCCTATATTCGGTATGCCGCTTGAAAATTTCAAGGGCAGATTGTCTATATCATAATGGAACCGACGGAAACAGAACCAATGGATGTTTGTGTGAACCACCCGGATAAACCCGGCGGGCTGGTGTGCATGAAATACCAGATTCATGTTTGTGAGCAGTGCGCCCGTTGCCGGGACCCGCAATTGTACTGCAAGCACCGGACCGCCTGCGCCATCTGGTTTGTCGCCAGGGACAGCGAGAATGGGTGGGGGGCTTGAACGGTGAACTCAGGGACCGAAGGATCAGGGTGCCGGAAGATCCGTGACGACGAGAGGAGGGCCGGTGGACAACTACGCGAAGCTCGCCAGGGATAATCTGGATCGGCTGTTCGGTAACCTGCCGGGGGATCTGGCGGACAGGCTTCCAGGAAAAAAAAACGGTCTGACCTATTCATTCCGGGCATTCGGCCAGTCGTGTGCCATTACACCAGACGGCATCACTTTGGGAGGCGTCGAGCCGCCCGGGGTCATCGGCATTCTCCTCTCCCTTTACGCCTTGAACGCCACCCCCGACATCCCCCTTCTTGAACCGCTGCGGGCATTCAAGGAGTTTCCCGATTCGGCACCCTACGTGGGGGCTTTTGCCTCCCACACCGAACAGATCCTGGTCCCGGCGGTTCAATTGATCAAATCGAAAGCCGGCCTGATCATGGAGCGGCTCTCCGGCGCGGCGGCCCCTTCCACGGTCAGGGGCGATTTCGCCTTCCTGGTTCGGCCGCTGCCCAAGATTTTTCTGTGTTATATTTTCTACGAGGCCGACGAGGACTTCCCGCCGTCGGTCGTCTGCCTTTATTCCAACAACGCCAACCGGTTCATGCCCATGGACGGGTTGGCCGATGTGGGCGAGTACACATCGAAAACAATACTGGAACTGATCCGTTGACGACAGCCCCATGTGGATAACGGTTCCAGGATCGACATGGAAAGGTAACCGCATAAATGAAGATGATTGCCCAAACGGCCTGCGATTTTTTGGAGAAGGGTGAACCTTTTGTCCTGGCAACCATCGTCAGCCACACCGGTTCCACACCGCGCACGTCGGGCAGCAAGATGATCGTCACCGCCGACGGACGCGGCATCGGCACCATTGGTGGTGGGCTGCTCGAAGCCGGGGCCATGTCCCGGGCCGTGGAGCTGATCCAGCTCGGGCAATCGGCCATCATGCCTTTTGACCTGAGCCACGATACCGTCGACAGCATGGACATGATCTGCGGGGGACAGGCGGACGTGCTGCTGGACTGCGTGTCGCCCACGGCAATGAATCGGACGGTCTTTGGGCGGTGGCGTCAGATGCTGGACCAAGGACAAAAAGGGTCTCTGTTAACCGTTTTTATAGAATCGGAGAACAAGGTAGGGGCTACTGCGCATTGCCTGGCAACGGTCGGGGGGGAGATTGTCGGTGATTTTCCCCTGCCCGACATGGAACGGGAAAAGGTGTTGGCGCTGGCAGCCGAAAGATCGGCGGTCCGGACACTGGTCTTCGACGGGGCCTTTGTGGTGATTGAGCCGACGCATCGGGTACCCACCGTCTATCTCTTCGGGGCCGGCCATGTTGCCCGGTCCACGGCTGCCATGGCCGCCATGGTGGGCTTCCGGATATCGGTTGCCGACGACCGGCAGGAGTATGCCAACCGGCAACGCTTTCGCGAAGCCTCCGAGATCCGGGTACTGGATCGTTTCGATGACGCCTTTTCAGGCCTGTCCGTGAACAGGGATGATTTTATTGTCATTCTTACCCGAGGGCATCTGCACGACAAAACGGTTCTGGCCCAGGCATTGAAAACCGGTGCAGGCTACATCGGTATGATCGGCAGCCGCAGGAAAAGGGACGCCATCTATGGGGCGTTGCTTAAAGAAGGTTTTTCGCAAATGGATATCGACCGGGTTCATTCGCCAATCGGTCTGTCCATCGGGGCCGAAACTCCGGAGGAGATCGCCGTGAGCATCCTTGCAGAAATAATTCAAATCAATAAAACACGCCCGGAGACATGACGTAGAACCCTGCCCCCACAAAGTAGTCCGTACCCGGCACCCGGTAGATGAAGGTGTGCTTGGGTTTGTCGATGTCCATGCCGGGAACCGGCCACATATACTTAGCCCAGCCTTTTCCCTTCTCGGCGGCTTTGACGAAATCCTTGAAAAAGGCCTTGCCGTCACTATCCGTGGCTTCGATCAGGGTGTCGGGCTTGGTCAGTTCCGGCTTGTGCGGGTGGGCCAGCATCTTGGCCTTCATGTTCATCAGGAAAACATAACTGACGCCGTCATTCCAGACGAAGCGGCCGTTCTTGTTGTTGATTTCCTTGATGGCGGCATCGATCCCCTGTGTTTTGATGAAATCCCCGGCTTCCTTGCATTTGGTTACGCAATCGTCGCGGGTTCCGGCCAGGCCGGGAACCGTCAGCAACATAATCATGAGACCCGTCAATACCCCTGCAATCGTTTTTTTCAATTCAGCCTCCATTGTTTCCGGTCATCTGTTTGACTCAGGTTAAACGTTGGAAAAATATTAAGAAAACAAAACCTTTGTCAAGACAGAACTTGTTTTCTGCCCGACCCGTTACCCGGTGTCGGGGTTGAGCATGATCCTGTCGGCATCGCAATCCTTATTATCGGCATCTCCCCGGGAAACTTGTGAAAAAAAAAGGGCGCCATTTCAGGCGCCCCTGTACCTTCCTCGACTTTTCAATGGGTCATTTTCCAAGCATCTGAAGGGCGGTTTCAACTATCCGATCGGCGGTGAAGCCGAATTTTTCCAGGACCGTTCCCCCCGGCGCCGATGTCCCGAACCCATCGATGCCGATGACGCTGCCGCTCGGACCGACGTAGCGCTCCCATCCCATGGGGATGCCGGCTTCTACGGCGATCCGGTTTTTAATGGCCGGTGGAAGAATCCGGTTTTTGAACTCCGTTGAATTGTCTTCAAAAAGTTCCCAGGACGGCATGCTGACCACACGAGCGGGAATGCCCTTGCCGGCCAGCATCTCCTGAGCCTTCAGGGTGATGTGGACCTCGGCCCCGGTGGCGATGAGGATGATGCGCGGTTTTCCCTTGCAGTCCGAAAGCACGTACCCACCCTGTTCAACACCGTGCGCCGTATGCTTCGCGTCCAGGATGGGCAGTTTCTGGCGGCTCAGAATCAGCGCGACCGGGCTGTCGTTCATGGCGATGGCCCGATGCCAGGCCTGGGCGGTCTCCGTGGCGTCGGCCGGGCGGATTACCGTCAGGTTCGGAATGGCCCGCAGGGCGGCCAGGTGCTCCACGGGCTGGTGGGTGGGGCCATCCTCTCCAACGGCCACGCTGTCGTGGGTGAAGACATAGATCACCGGCAGCTTCATCAGGGCGGCCAGGCGGATGGCCGGGCGCATGTAATCGGCAAACACCAGAAAGGTGCCGCCATAGGGCCGGATGCCGCCGTGCAGAAACATGCCGGACATGATGGCGCCCATGGCAAACTCGCGAACACCGAATCGGATGTTGCGGCCGTCGTAACGGTTCTTCTGAAATTCGGGCGATCCGTCGATAAAGGTTTTGTTCGACGGCGCCAGATCGGCTGAGCCGCCCATCAGGCTGGGGAAAATGGTTGCAGCGGCGTTGAGCACCTTGCCCGAGGCGGCACGGGTGGCCATGGGGCCGTCTTCCGACTTGAACTGGGGCAGGTTCGCTTCCCATCCCTTGGGCATGAAGCGGGTCAGGCCATTGACCCAGGCGTCGGCCAGATCGGGGTGCGTGCGGTTGTATTTCTGATATGCCGCTTTCCAGCCGGTTTCCGCTTTTTCACCGGCGTTGACGCATTTGCGGAATGCCGTCAGGGCCTTCTTCGGAATGGCAAAGGCATTTTTTTCCTTCCAGCCCAAGGCGGCCTTGGTCAGCTTGATCTCCTCGTCACCCAGCGGGGCGCCGTGGGCATCGGCGGTGTCCTGCTTGTTGGGGCTGCCGTGGGCGATATGGGTCTTGAGCATGATGATCGAGGGCTTGCCGGTTTCGGCTTTGGCGGCCAGGATCGCCTTCTCGATGGCATCGGGATCGCTGCCGTCTTTGACCTTGATCACCTGCCAGCGGTAGGCGTCAAAACGCTTGGCCACATTTTCGGTAAAGGCGATACCGGTGGTGCCTTCGATGGATATGCCGTTGTCGTCGTAAAGGCAGATGAGTTTTGACAATCCCAGATGGCCGGCAAGGGAGGCCGCTTCAGCGGTAATTCCCTCCATCAAGTCGCCGTCGCCGCACATGACGTACGTATGGTGATCGACGACAGTGTGACCGGGGCGGTTGAAACCGGTGGCCAGGTGCCGTTCGGCCATGGCCATGCCCACGGCGTTGGCAAAGCCCTGTCCCAAGGGGCCGGTGGTGGTCTCCACGCCCGGCGTATGGCCGTATTCCGGGTGGCCGGGGGTTTTGCTGCCCCATTGCCTGAAATTCTGGATCTCTTCGAGGCTGAGGTCGTAGCCGGTCAGGTGCAGCAGGCTGTAGAGCAGCATGGAGGCGTGACCGCCCGAGAGAACGAAACGGTCACGATCCGGCCAGTCCGGATTTTTTGGATTGTGCTTCATCACCCGCGTCCAGAGCACATAACCGGCCGGTGCCAGGCCCATGGGCGCTCCCGGGTGGCCGGAGTTGGCCTTCTGAACCGCATCCATGGACAGGGTGCGGATGGTGTTGATGCAAAGATCGTCGATGGCCGGCTGCGTCTTGGAAGTGCCCGTACTCATGTGATGCTGCTCCTTTTTGCGATGGATTCAATTAAGAGTCGACGTCAATGGGGGTTGATACAAAAGATTTGATGGCGAAGCAAGGGTTTTAAGGACGGTTTGACCGGTGAAGGATCCGGGTGCCTTGCCGGCAGCCATTTGCAGGATTGGACGGGGATGGCTGCCGGATTTTAGTTTGCCGGGAACGTGGCCAGACCGGCAAACAGCGGGCAGAGGGCTGGCGCACGGTGGTGATGCAAGGTCCCATGAAGATCGGAATCGCCGTCCAGCCAGCCGGCCGACTCCGCTGCAGGCGCAAGGCCATATGCCTGCTTTTTCGAATCAAAGCGCCCGCATCCATTCCGGACGCAGGGCCACCTGGCCTGCCAGCGCCGCATCGATCAGGGCCAGTGTTTTGGCTTTCTCCTTGGGCATGCGGGCACGGATGGGCAGGTAGTTGGAGGCGTGATTGGCGTGAAACAATCCCTGGGACTGGTGAGTTTCGGCGATCATGGTGCGCAGCTCAGCCAGCATCTCGTCCGGTTCGATGAGGGTAAACCGGCCGCTGCGGGCGTCTTCGTGCATGGGGGTGCCGGGAATCAGCATCAGGCTCAACGCACCCACATATTCAGGATCGATGGCGGACAACACCCGTCCGGTTTCCCTGGCGTGGATCTGGGACCGCTCCCGTCCGGCCAGACCCAGCAGTACGGTGATGGAAAGCTTGATGCCTGCCTTCCTGGCTTTTTTGCCCATGTCGATCATCTGCCGGGCGGTGGCGCCTTTGTTGATGGCCTTGAGGGTGACGTCGTCGCCGGTTTCCAGCCCCATGTAAGCGATGCCGATGCCGTTTTCCCGAAGCGCTTTCAGTTCATCCACGGTTTTCATGTTCAGGCTTTTGGCGTTGGCATACACCCCGACCCGGGTGACCCAGGGCAGCTGCCGGCGGATTTCGGTAAGGATTTTCATGAGCCGCTTCTGGGGGATGATCAATGCGTCGCCGTCGCACAAGAACACACGGCGCTGGCGCTGGCAGTGGGCGGCGGCAAAGGCGATGTCCGCCATGATGATGTTGTCGGATTTGATCTTGAACCGCTCCCCCTGGTAAGCCCCGCAGAAGGTGCACTTGTTGCGTGAGCAGCCCACGGTGACCTGGAGCAGGATGCTGTTGGCCTCGCTGGGTGGCCGGATGATGTTGCCTTCGTAGTGCATGCTTTTCCTCTCTTGAACCGCTCGTTCGATTGCTCAATTCCAAAATCGCCGAATCCGGAAATTTCTTTTTTGATGATAATCTGATGGCCTTTTATGGGATTGTCAATATTTGCCTGTTCTGATATGAAAAACTTCAACTTATGAATCTTGTTTATTTGTCGACGAGGGCCTTATAGAGGAACGACCCGCCGCTGTCTTCAACGGGTGGCCGCCAGGATCGACACGTTCTTTTCATCCGTTTCAATCATCAACTTGCAGGGAGGAGAACCGCGCATGAGTAAACTGTTATGGCAGCCGTCTGAAGCGCAGATCAAAGCATCCAACATGTACCGGTTCATGACGCTGATCAACGAGCGATACGGCACTTCCTTCGACACCTACGACGGCCTCTACCAGTGGTCCGTCGACCATATCCCCGAGTTTTGGAAGGAGATGTGGGATTTTGCCGCCATCAAGGCCTCGGCGCCCTATGACAGGGTGATCGATGACGCCAACCGGATGCCCGGTGCCCGCTGGTTCGAAGGCGCCCGGCTCAATTTCGCCGAGAACCTGCTGCGCTACCGGGACGACCGGCCGGCCCTGGTATTCCGGGGGGAGGATAAGGTCAGGCGGACCCTGACCTACGCCCAGCTCTACGACGAGGTGGCCCGGGTGGCCAAGGCCCTGAAGCAGGCCGGGGTTGCCGCCGGCGACCGCGTGGCCGGCTTCGTGCCCAACCTGCCCGAATCGATCATCGGCATGCTGGCGGCCAGTTCGTTGGGGGCGGCCTGGTCCTCCTGCTCGCCGGATTTCGGCATCAAGGGCGTCCTGGACCGCTTCGGTCAGATCCGGCCCAAAGTGCTTTTCACTGCGGACGGCTACTTTTTCAAAGGCAAGCCACTGGACTCGCTGGCGCGCATCGCCGACATCATGGGCCAGATTCCCTCGGTGAAAACGCTGGTCGTGGTACCCTATGCCCAGGAAAAACCGGACATCAGCGCCATCCCCAACGCCGTGCTGTACGCCGACTTCAAATCGGCCGAAGACGGGCTGGAGATCGATTTCGCCCAGCTGCCCTTCGATCACCCGCTGTACGTGATGTATTCGTCGGGGACGACCGGCCTGCCCAAGTGCATGGTCCAGAGCGCCGGCGGCATTCTGGTCCACCACCTTAAAGAATTGATCCTGCACACCGATCTCAAGCGTGAGGACACGATCTTCTATTTCACCACCTGCGGGTGGATGATGTGGAACTGGCTGGTCAGTTCGCTGGCCACCGGCGCCACGCTGGTGCTGTATGACGGCAATCCGTTCCACCCCTCTCCCGAGGCCCTGTGGCAGATGGCCCAGGATGAGAAGATCAGCGTTTTCGGCACCAGCGCCGGCTACCTGGCCGCCCTTCAGGCCGCCGGTGTCCGGCCGAAGGAAAAATTCGATCTGTCCCCTTTGCGGGCGGTACTTTCCACCGGATCACCCCTTTCCATCGAAAGCTTCGAATTCGTATATGACGCAATCAAATCAGACCTCCAACTGGCTTCCATTGCCGGCGGCACCGACCTCAACGGCTGTTTCGCCCTGGGCAACCCCATGGGACCGGTGTATGCCGGTGAACTTCAGTGCCGGGGGCTGGCCATGAAGGTATTCGCCTTCGACGACGACGGCAAACCCGTGGTGGGCCAGGAGGGGGAACTGGTCTGCGCGGCGCCTTTTCCATCGATGCCCATCTACTTCTGGAACGATCCCGATGGAAAGAAATATCACGGCGCCTACTTTGACGTCTACCCGGGCATCTGGCGCCACGGCGATTACATCGTGGTCACCGAACACGGCGGGATCGTCATGCACGGGCGTTCCGATGCCACCTTGAATCCGGGAGGCGTTCGCATCGGCACGGCCGAGTTGTACCGGCAAGTGGAGCAGTTGGCAGAGATAGAGGACAGCGTGGTGGTGGGGCAGAAATGGGAAAACGATGTGCGCGTGATCCTGTTCGTCAAACTGACACCGGGCGTCGACCTCACCGACGATCTGAAAAACAAGATCCGCCAGACCATTCGCCAGCACGCCTCACCGCGCCACGTGCCCGCCAAAATCGTCGCGGTGCCCGACATTCCCTATACCCTGAACATGAAAAAAGTGGAACTGGCCGTGAAGAAGGTGATCCACAATCAGGAAGTTAAAAACAAGGATGCACTGCGCAATCCCGAAGCGCTGGATTATTTTGCCGGGATTGAGGAGCTTCAGGAAGATTGAGCGATCGAGGAACAAGACTTCAGATGAAAGGTTCTTCTCCGGTTCAGTTGCCCGGACATAGACTTGAACCGCGATAGCAATCCCATTCCCCGCGGCACGCCGCGGGGAATGGGCCATTGACAAGATTCGAAATCGGGCCAAAAACTGTTCCTTGAAAGTAGAATGTTAATAAATTTTTTGAATCTCGCAGACTTTGGAAGCGTTGGCTAAACGAAAATGCAAAACACTTGCTGTGTTCAGAAATGGTTACAAGCGTATTTAAAAAGAGAATTTTGTCATATTCAATACCTGCACCGTCAGCGATCCCCTTCATTTCAGCGATGTACTCTTCTGGAATATATCTCTCTAAGCTTCTTGATAATGGGAGCCATTTGCCATCTGGAGTGTTTTTGAGCTTATCATATGCATCCCAACAATATTGGTTAGCCATGATTTCATTTTTACATAATTTTCCGTGGGCAAAGCCAATTTCATAAGGGGTCCCCGTCAGATATACGACAGTCACCCCGTGCTTGATGTATTTTTTGCTTTGATGGAAATGAGCTGTTTCCTCGATGGGCCGGTTGAGCAACTCCTGAACATTTACGTTCTGCCCCCCGCACCCGGAGGCAACCAATACAAACGCAGAGAACAAAATCGATAGGAATGCGGTATCTGGCATTGAACCGCAACAGCGAGCGCATTCCCCGTCGCTTGCGGCGGGGTTAGCGAGTGAACTGAAAATCGGCTTTTTATCCTTACGGTGAAGATTCCCCGCGGCTTGCCGCGGGGAGGGTTCAATATTTCATCGGTGCGCCTCAAGGTGTAATGGTCAATTATAAGGATCCAGTCAATGTAAGCGATCGGTAATTTTTCGGTTTAAAAATTGTCGCCGTTTTTTTATTCAATACCTGGCAAATCCGATAACGAAGAATAATGCGCCTTTATTCTATTGATCGTTTTGAAAAGGTGGTTGTGTGAAGCCCGGACATTTGTTGCAAGTAGAACGGCATTTTTTCTTTTTGGATCAACAACCACTTGAGCAATAAATCCTGTATTGCCGCCAGGGTGCCACAGCAGGCCTTCCTTTTTGTCTATATCCAAAATATACCAACCCAATGCATAGTTCAGTGACGGGATGCCATACCCTTTTTCTTCTGCACCCGCCCGCCATATCGACGAATCAGGAGGCGAATGCAACGTGCGTAAGGTATCGGTCTCAAGAACCACCCCTGCATTTCCACCGCTTCCTAAATGCACGAGAATAAATTTTGCCCAATCTTTGATTGAAATGTGAATGACAGCCGTAGGAGCCATGTAGTCAGGAAAATCTCCAGGGTGCACCGCGCGGAAAAAGCCGGAATGGCCCACAGGCTGGTTTTCCGAATCAAATTTTACAGGCGGTCCGAACCCTGCTGTGTGCAGTCCCATGGGGCTGAATATTTCCTCTGTCATTAGCTGCTCAAAGGGTTTCCCCATGATTTTTTCAAGCATCGCTCCGGCTATCAGATAACCACTGTTAGAGTAAAAAATGGAGTGGCCTGGCTTGTCAGCCAAACGCTGTTTTACATTTACTTTTAAATACTTTGCTCTCATCGTCACCGGCGATTGCCGATCGTTCCACCAGTTGTCGATGAATTGAGCGGTCACGTTTTTACTGGTGAGATGGTCTATCCATTCGGGCAGTCCGGCTCTGTGGGAAAGCAACTGAATCATGGTGATATCCTCATATTCGCTTCTCATATTAAGATCGGGAAAAGCCTCTTTTAACTTCGTGTCCCATTGCAAGTACCCTTTTTGAATTAAGACGGCGCTTAAAGTCGCTGTAAATGCCTTGGAACAGGAGGCAATCAAAAACTTATCGTCAACAGACACCCAATTATTTGTGTTAGCCTTTCTGGTTCCCACTGCGGCGGCCGCATAGATTTTGCTGTCAAGGACAATTGCAGCCGCCAAGGCGGGCAACCTTTCCTGGACCCGGATTGATTCGAGCAACTCAGCTAAATCAGAATCACCAGAGCGAGGTAAAATTGGAGCTGGTGCGGTTGCACATCCTAAAAAGAATATGCAAAAAAGTAATGAGCCCCAATAGGCAAGAATAAACCTCTTTTTAATTTGGCACATTTGCTTATTTTCCAGCTGTAGTCAGCCGTTAATGACCCGCCAATAAACGCACTAGAAACCACTCGGTAATTGTATCCAGAACTGAATCCGGAATCTTGGCCCCCTTCCGAAGAAGTTTCAGGTATCCGCTCTTCCGGCCATCCTTGTCCGGCAGAAAAGGATGGTTGACGTCCTTGAAAATCCGTACGGTCACATCCGGATTTCCGCTCGACCGCATGGCCTGCGCCAAGTAATGAGCATGCTCTACGGGAACGTGTGCGTCCTTGTCGCCATGGAGGATCAATACCGGGCAAGTTACCTGTTTGGCGGTCGGCAGGGGTATGTACTCCAGGAAAAAGGCAAACCACGGGTTGGCTTTTCCCGCCCGGACCGCCGCCCGGAGGCCTTCCATTTTTGCCTCCAGCGTTTTTTCCTTTTCTTTTTCGGTAAGGTTTGGGTCGCGTTCGATATCATAGCGATACTGGTGTTCCTGAATCTTCCAGCCGTTGGTGGCGCAGCCGGCCATGATCACCAGGGCGCAGATGTTCGGGTCCGAGGCGGCGATCAACGGCCCGATATTCCCTCCCTCGCTCAATCCCAGGATACCAATTCGGGATGAATCGATGTCCGAGCGGTTTCGCAGGAAGTCCACCATGGCTCGATTGTCGTCGGCCCTCTCGATAGTGGTGGCATCGCGGAGTGGTCCACCTTCGGAGCAGCCGTACCCCCTATCGTCCATTCGCAGCACGGCTATGCCGCTGTTCGACAACGCGTCGGCGATTTGGCGAAAAGGCCGGTACGCAGACGCAGGCCAGACCCAATGGCCCATCATATCTCGGTTTTGGGGGCTTGATCCAGTGATTAGTACCACCGCAGGATGGGGTGGTGGGCGGTTGAAGGGCAGCGTCAGGGTGCCGGCCAACGCGTGGCCTGCCGGGGCCTTCAGGCTGACTTCTTCTGCCCTATAGTTTGCGTTGGCGGGGGGCGCATAATGGGCGGCAGGGTAGCAGGGGATTTTCGAACAGGCTTGTAAAAACAGAGCGCTCACGATGAAGGTGAATACCGTTGCTGAAATCCATTTTCGCATGCGACCTCCTTGCTGCCGGATGGCCGTTCTTTGACCTTGAGGTATCCACACTCGCCAAGAGTGTTCATATTGCGTCTATTTAACTAAACGCTCCTGCAAGATTACTTACCAGCGGTTGTATCTATCAAGAATGATAAGAAAAATGTATTTAGTAATTGGGCACCTTCCTTTTATTTCATTGAACCGCAACAGCGAGCGCATTCCCCGTCGCTTGCGGCGGGGTTAGCGAGTGAACTGAAAATCGGCTTTTTATCCTTACGGTGAACCCTCCCCGCGGCTTGCCGCGGGGAGGGTTCAATTCGATTGCTAAAACATATTTCTCATCGCTATATCAGGGTGGCTGAATTCGTTCATAAACCCGTTTGCCGAAAAGGAAGCGAGCTTCAAAGCGTTCCGGTTGTTTGGTCTCATCAGATAAAAACTTGAAGTATAAGCGTCCTGTTCGACCTGAATAGCCAATGAATCGATTCGGCCCGATGGGGGAAGCAGGAATGCGCCACCAAAAGGCAGGCCATACGGAAATTCCAGCTACACCGATGGTGACCGTTGCCTCTTCACCAGTCTCGGGATGTCGATATCGACCGGCGTATCTGGATAGTTGACCGCTCTTCATCGAAAGAGACTTGGGTGTTGCGAGGCCGGTCACCGCAGGCAATACATAATCTTCCATCATGATGAAGTTGCGATTATGGCCGCCTGAGTTGTCGATGGGTTGGGCAGTGAAGACTGCAACCAGACGTAGTTCAGGAACTACAAAAATGTGCTGTCCACCGCGGCCAGAGGCAAAAAAAAGGTCGACCAATTGGTCACCGATTACTGCCTGTCCCAAGCGCCACTGGTATCCATAACCCCATCCATATTCAGCCGTCACTCGTTTAGTTAGAGAGGTCTCCACCCATTTTTCGCTTACGATCCGTTTGCCTTGCCAAACACCCTTGTCCAGCATTAACTGGCCGATCTTGGCCATGTCGCGAGGGCGCAGGTACAATCCTCCCTGGCAGTTGACTACACCAAGGCGGCTGCGTTGCCAACCCTCGATATAGATTCCCATCGGATGGAACAAATACAGCTCCGCAAACCCTCCCAGGTCAATACCGGACGTTCTTGAGACAATTTCGCCCAGCAACACCGTCATGCCCCCAGCGTAATTGAAACGTGTTCCTGGCGGCTCAATCAATTTATGGTTGAGAATGAAATGGAGCCAGTCGTCACCGTCCGTCATGGCTCGGATGCTGTTCTTTGGATCGCTGAGCGGGCGACTGCGTTCATCCCAATCCGTGCCGTGAGTCATGGTCAGTAAATTCTCAATGGTGATCGGATAGGGTCTGTCGATCCATTCGAGTC
>NZ_JBUOIV010000020.1:0-83726 GCF_055467485.1 Desulfosarcina sp.
AGGGCAAAATCCACGTAGGTGTTGCTCTCCTTGGCGGTGACGCCGGTCTTGGGCGGCGCCGGGTGGTTGTTGAATTTGATCCAGAAGGCGCACAACAGTTCCTTGGCCCGCTCCCGGGTCAGGCGTCCCTCGGCGAGGTCTTTTTCGTAAAACGGATAGAGATGCTGGTCCAGCCGCCCGGGATTGAAGGCATCCCAGGGGTTGAGTTCGGTGATGACCCCCACATGGACGAACCAGTAGGTCTGGAGGGCCTCCCAGAAGGTCTGCGGGGCGTGGGCCGGCACCCGCCGGCAGATGGCGGCCATCTGCATCAATTCGCGCCTGCGCTCCGGGTCCGGCGTCGATTCGGCCATCAGCGACAGCGCATCGGCATGGCGGCCGGCAAAGGCGATCAGCCCGTCGGCGGCCATGGCCAGGCCCGCCAGCTGGTTCCTTTTGTCCATCGCGTCACGATCACCGAAAAAATCGAGCCGGTCCAGGGCGGCACGGATCTCGGCCTTTAGATCCAGAAAGCCTTTTTGGTAAATCTTGTTCCCGCAGGCGGTGTGTCCCGGCGAGCGCTGCTCCTGGAATTCGGTGAAGACACCGGCGGCATAGGCCGCTTTCCAGTCTTCAGGCAGGTGTGAGAATAGTTTTTCCCGGATGGAGTGTCCCTGCCAAAAGGGGATGATCTCCTCACGGTAAACCTGCCGAACCGCGTCATCCACGGAAAAGGCCACCTTCTCGCGGCCGCTGATGATATCCAGATCCGCCTGCGAGTGGACGCACACCTCCGGGTAGGTGGGCGTGGCTTTGGGCTCCGGACCGCGCTCACCCACGATCAGCTCGTCGGGCCCGATATGGATCGTCTTGTTCTCCATGATATGGGCAAACGCCATGGCCCGCTGCACCGGGATGGACGCGGTCCGGGCAACGCCGCTTTTGTAAAAGCCGGTCAGCAGGCGGGCCCGCTCGGCCGACAGGCTGGGCGAGGCCGCAAGGCTCCGGGTTCTCAAGCGGGTGATGCGTTCGTTCATGATCATCCTCCAATGGATACGGTCAATCCTGCGGATTCGAACCGGTGTTTGATTGCCGCCACCCGGTCCGCTGCAGGAAGGTCAATCCCGGCCGTGCTGTCGGTCATCCCCAAGCGCCGGTACTTCTCGCCTCCGATGCGGTGGAACGGCAGCAGGTCCACCCCCTGCACCGCCTCGAGGGTGCCCGCGAACCGGACCATCGAATCGATATTGGCGTCACCGTCGGTAATACCGGGAACCAGGGGGACGCGGAGGCGTACCGGTGTCCGGCTCTCAGCGATCCGCTTCAGGTTTTCCAGAACGGTCCGGTTGGACACCCCGGTATATCGCCGATGCCGCTTCTCATCCATGATCTTGAGGTCGAAGAGCACCAGCTGCAGCCGCGGGAGGATCCGATCGAGGACAGCCGCCGGCGCAAACCCGCTGGTATCCAGCGCGGTGTGGATTTCCAGACGGTTGCAGGCCGTCAGCAATGCCAGTAAAAATGGCGGCTGAGCCAGCGGTTCGCCGCCGGAGAAGGTGACCCCGCCCCCGGATTCATCGTAAAACAGCACATCCTTTTGGATCTCTTCGATTAAATCATCGACCCCGATGACGGTTCCCACCGTCTCTTCGATCTCGCCGGACGACGTACGATGCGACATCGGCTGGGGCCGCGGGTCGAGGCCCTCGGGATTGTGGCACCATCGGCAGGACAGCGGGCACCCTTTGAAAAAAACCGTGGTTCGGATACCGGGCCCGTCGTGCAGCGCGTATTTCTTAATTTTGAATATGGTGCCTTCAGTCATGCCGCCCCTTGATCGGTCGGGATCGACGATCCCCTTCAGTGCTGATACGTCCCCCATACAACACGAGCGCTCCAAAGGCAACAGAAATTCAGGTCTTCAGACCACTTGATCGCTTAGCCGCCACCGGCCCGCATCAGGGGCCGGGTCAGGTGGGGAGCAAGTTTTTCGGACCGCTTGCACCTGCCTCGTGAACGAGTCATGAAACCTCTCTTCATTGCGAAAAAACGCTTTAGTTATCGAGACTATTACTTTTTCAGCGTCCCCTCGATGCCCTGCCCATTGACTTTGGATACGTTGTCGCTTAGCTTGACAGCATGCCTGATTTGACCATGCAGTCATTTACACCGCCGTCTGATTGATACTGTATAGTAGGCGCAAGGCTTGAATAGACGAATGTTTGGATTGGACCCGGCGGCCATGGCCGCGATGCTTTAAACGCAAGACGAGTGCCCACGGAGGGGTAAATGGCCAAACGAAAAGGGAAACCGGTGAGCTTTGATGCAATGGTCAAATTTTTCATGCACAACTACAACATCCCCACAAAGCGAGACATCGACGGCCTCAACGACCGACTCGACCGCCTGGAAAAGCTGATCAAGACAATGGCTCCACGGTCCCGGCGGTCAACGTCTACGAGCAATGGCGCCTCCCCCGCGAATGCCACGGAAACCGTCCTGCAACTGATCAGGCGAAGCAAAAACGGCATCGGCATCGCCGAAATCCGTGAGCAGACCGGCTACGACGACAAGAAGCTTCGCAATATTATTTTCCGACTGAACAAAATTGAAAAAATCATGCGGGTCAGCCGCGGCAGCTACAAAGCGGTGGAGTAGTCATCACTGCACCGGCAACCCGAATACAAGCAAGCGGCACTGGAGATCTTCATGACTATGCAAAAAGACGCAAACAACCCCGGCATCGCGCCCGGAGACCGGCTGGGCGGATACGCGGTAAACAAGGTGTCCTATCTGACGGACATCCAGTCCTGGCTTTACCAGTTGGAACATGAAGGCACCGGTGCCCGCCATATCCACATCAGCAATATGGACCGTGAGAACACCTTCGGCGTGGCCTTCAAGACCGTTCCGACGGATTCCACCGGTGTCGCCCATATATTGGAGCACACGGTCCTGTGCGGTTCCGAGCGGTTTCCGGTGCGCGATCCTTTCTTTTCGATGCTCAAGCGCAGCCTGTCCACCTTCATGAATGCCTTTACCGCCTCGGACTGGACCATGTATCCCTTCGCCACCCAGAACCGCAAAGACTACTACAACCTGATGAGCGTCTACCTGGACGCGGCTTTTTTCCCGGTTATCGACGAACTGAGTTTCAAACAGGAAGGGCACCGGCTGGACGTAACCGGCACAGGGAACGATGCGCGGCTGGAGTACAAAGGCGTGGTCTACAACGAGATGAAAGGCGCCATGTCGTCCCCGGACCAGGTCATGGTGAGGTCCCTGCTCAACGCCCTTTATCCGGACACGACATACAGCAACAACTCCGGCGGCGACCCTGCCGTCATCCCCTCGCTGACCCATGGGCAGCTCAAGGCGTTTCATGCCCGCCACTACCACCCGAGCAACGCCTATTTCTACACCTACGGCAATCTGTCCCTCAAGGACCACCTGGCCTTCATCGAAGAGCGGGTGCTTGGTCGGTTTTCACGCATCGATCCGAAAACGGACGTGCCCGCCCAGTCCCGGTGGACGGCGCCGAAGACCGTGGCTTATCACTACCCGCTGGATCGCAGCGAGGACCCTGCCAAAAAATACCAGGCCTGCTTGGCATGGCTGCTGACCGACATCAAGGACACCTTCGAGGTGCTGGTCGCCGCGGTGATTGAACAGGTGCTCATCGGCAATGCGGCATCGCCGCTGCGCAAGGCACTGATGGACAGCCAGTTGGGCACGGCCCTTTCCGATGGCACCGGATTCGATGCGGAAAACCGGGACACCATGTTCGCGGTGGGACTAAAGGATGTATCCGAATCCGACCCAGAAAAGATCGAATCTATCGTTTTGGACGTTCTGAAAAGCCTTGCCGACGACGGCATCGATCCGGAGCTGGTGGAATCGGCCATCCACCAGATCGAATTTCACCGCAAAGAGATCACCAACACCCCTTACCCCTATGGCATCAAACTGCTGATCGGGGTATCGGCCAGCTGGCTGCACGGCGGCGATCCGGAACGTATGCTCCAATTGGACGCGGATTTCAACCGACTCCGGCAGTCGCTGGCCAGCGGCCGTTTCCTGGAGGATAAAATCCGGCACTATTTTCTGGACAACCCCCACCGGGTCCGTTTCAGCCTGGTACCCGACCAGCAGATGGCCGAACGGGAAAACCGGCGCGTAGAAAAGGAACTGGCCGCCATCCTGGCCGGTATGGAAGATGCCGATCTGGCAAATATCCGGGCCGATGCCCAAGCCCTTGAAAAGCTTCAGGAAAGCCAGGAAAACCTGGCGTGCCTGCCCACCCTGCAACGCGAGGACATTCCGCCTTCCGTGGTGCGCGTAGACCCCACGCCGGGAGTCCTTCAGGAGCCGGTGTGGGCCTATGACCAGCCCACATCGGGCATTTTCTATTTTTCGGGGGGGGTGGGGGCCGGTGGCATCGACCGCCGACTGCTGCCGCTGGTTCCCTTTTTCTGCTATGCCGCATCAAAAATGGGAACCACCGACTGCGACTACACCCAAATGGCCCGCCGCATGGACCTGTATACCGGCGGCATCGGTTTTTCGGCCAACGCCCGCACCCGGTTTGACGACAGCGGCGACTGCCTGTCCTTTGTCTCGTTTTCCGGCAAATGCCTGAACCGCAACCAGGACCGGATGTTCGAAATCCTTTGCGAATTGATCTCCCGGGTCGATTTTACCAACCACACGCGGCTGCGCCAACTGGTCCTGGAATACCGGGCGGGTCTCGAGGCGGCAGTGGTCCACAACGGTCATCGGCTGGCCATCTCCCTGGCCTCACGCAACTTTACCCCCGCCAATCACCTCCAGGAAATCTGGGGAGGCATCCACCAGTTGCACACCATCAAACAGGTGGAAACGGAAACCACCGACGGGAGCCTGCAGCATCTGACCGCCAGCTTGCAGGCCATCGCCAACACACTGTTCAACCGGAACAATGTGAAGCTGGCCGCAATCGGGGAAAAGGCGATGCTGGACAGGGCGAAAGCACCCGTGAACACCCTGACCGGCGCACTGGCAGCCGGCGGGGCCGATGGCTTTGCGCCGCCCCTCATGGACGTGGCGACAGGCCTTCCCATGGAAGGATGGAGCACCTCCACGGCGGTTTCCTTCGTGGCCCAGACATTTCCGACCGTTCGACTGGACCATGCGGACAGCCCGGCCCTGTCGGTGATCGCCAAAATGCTGCGATCCATGTACCTGCATCGGGAGATCCGGGAAAAGGGCGGCGCCTATGGCGGGTTCGCCTTGTACAACGCCGAAGACGGGCTGTTCAGCTTCGGCTCCTACCGGGACCCGCATATCGTGGGCACGTTAACGGTCTACGATGGAGCGGCCGATTTCATCCGCTCCGGGAAATTTTCCGAAGAGGATGTGAAAGAGGCCATTTTGCAGGTCTGTTCGGAAATCGACAAGCCCGACCCGCCGGGTCCGGCTGCCCGTAAAGCCTTCTACCGCCGGATCATCGGACTATCCGACGAAACGCGCATGCGCAACAAGGAGAACCTGTTAAAACTGACCCGCAAGGCGGTGCTGAACGCGGCCGAGCGTTATTTTGACAATGACCACGCCAAAAAAGCCGTTGCCGTCATTTCCAGCCGCGACTTGCTCGACACCGCCAACGCAAAAATGGGGGAAAAGTCGCTTGCCATTCATACCGTTTAGCGACGCTGGGCCGCCGGCACCTGCCGGGGGTGGGGTGTTTTTTTTGATCGTACCGGACCGTCGACTCGATTTCACTTAACAACATGGGTAAATTGCCGATAAGGTATATCGAATCGCGCGGTCCGGATGCCGGATCGCTGCTCAACCTTGATTTCGGGGGCATCTCTTTTTGAACCGAACCACCCGTGCAGCCGATCAGTCCGTCTTCAGCGACCGGACACCACTCTACAACAGCGGTATCATCGGCAACTACATCCATTATCTGGAATCCAAGCATGCGGATGTCGATACCGACGGACTGCTGCGCTGCAGCGGGCTCACCCGATTCGACATCAGCGACGAGGGGCATTTTTTAAGCCAATCGCAAATCAACCGATTTCACCGTTGTCTGGACGAAGTGCTGACCGACCCCGGGATTTCCTACAAGGTCGGCCTGCACGCGCTGAATATGAAATCGACGGGAACCATCAGGCAGTATGGCCTCCAGTTCATCACGCCCGCGGCCATGTACAAGGCCGTCGACCGGCTCTACCCCAAATGGTCCAGGGGGCATGTAAGCAAAACCACCATCACCGGAAAAAATTGCGCTGAAGTGACCGTTTCGGTCAGACCGGATGTTCGGGAAGAACCGTTTCAGTGTGAAAACCGTCGGGGTATTTTAGAGGCCGTCGGTACGATTTTGACCGGCCAGGCCTCCCAGGTGGTCCATCCGAAATGTATGCATCGCGGGGATCATGCCTGCGAGTACCGGATTGCCTGGCAGGAAAAACCGTCCGCCGCCTGGAAACGGACAAGTGCCTATGCCGGCGCGCTGGCCATCGCTGTTTCCGCCGCAACGTTTTTATTCCTGACCGCGGCCGCCTGGACGATCTTGGCGTTGGCCATGGGGGTCATTGTCCTGTCTGTTTTGCTCGTTGGCAGCCGGCTGGAAAGAAAGGAAATGACCGCAACCCTCAAAGAGCAGGGCGATAGCGCCGGCCACCTCCTGGAAGAGATTGAAAACCGCTACCAGAACGCGAAGCTGGTTCAGGAAATCGGCCTGGCCGGGGCGGACATCCTGGAGGAGAATACTTTTCTCGACGCCGTTTTGGAATCCATGTCGCGAAACCTTGATTTTCCACGGGGAATGATCGCCCTGTGCGACGATGGGTGCAACCGGCTGTACCACGCTGCCGATTACGGTTTTTCACATGCAGAACGGCAGTTCCTGTCCCGGATGGATGTGGATATCGATCTGAAAAATTCGTCCGACAGGTTCATTCAATCGCTGAAAAGCGGACGACCGGTGTATTTGAGCGACATTCAAGGGCAAAGCAACGGATTGTCCGTCGACAGCATCAGCCTGATCGAAAACCTCAACGTCGAGGCGCTGATCAGCGTCCCCCTGATCCACAAAAAAGCACCCCTGGGATTGCTTTTAGTAGACACCACGGCCGCCAAAAGGGACCACACCACCAGCGATGTCCACCTGCTCATGGGCATCGCCTCACAAGTGGCCACCGGAATCATCAATGCCCGATCCTACACACAGCTGCAGGAAAGCGAACAGCGCTATCGCCTGCTGGCGGAGAACGTGACGGATGTCATTTGGATCCTCGATGTCGAGACATTGAGAATGAAGTATGTCAGCCCGTCTGTCGAAAAGGCCCAGGGCTATACACCCGATGAAATGACCGGCCTGTCCATTGACCAATATCTGACACCGGAATCCTTGCAACGGGCCGTTGCCGCGCTGGGTGAAGCAATGCAGCGGGCGTCGACGGGAGAGATCGACCCCAAAAGCTATTCCATGACCTTGGAACTGGATGAGTACCACAAAAACGGAACCATCGTTCCCGTGGAGATAACCGCTGGCTTCATCCTGGACAGCAACGACACGCCCAGCGCCGTTCTGGGCATATCACGGGACCTGTCCGAACGCAAAAAGGCCGACAACGAACGAACCGCCATCGAAAACAAGCTTCAGCGGTCAAAAAAAATGGAAAGCCTCGGGACCATGGCCGGTTCCATCGCCCATAATTTCAACAACCTGCTGATGGTCGTACTGGGCAACCTGGAGATTGCCAAAGCGGATCTGCCCGAGGGATCCAGCGCCGCCCGCAATATCCAGCGGGCGGCCAATGCATCCCAGCGCGCGGCGGACCTGAGCAATATGATGCTGACCTATGTGGGCCAGTTGAAAAAGGAGAGCATTCCGGTAGACCTGTCGCAAACGGTAACAGCGGTATTGAAAAACCTCGATGAATCCAAGATGGCCAATGTGAACCTGGACCTGGATTTGGCCGAACCCATGCCGCTGGTGGCCGCGGACGCCGACCAGATGCGCCAAATGATATCCGGATTCATCACCAACGCCATCGAAGCGCTGGGCGAACAAGAAGGCCGGGTTCGGATTTCCACCGGATCCATGCAGTGCAACCGGGAGTATTTGTCCACCACCTATTTGAAAGAAGATATGCCCGAAGGCATGTACGCCTATGTGGAGGTGGCCGACACGGGATGCGGTATGGACGCGGAAACCTTGGGCAAAGTCTTCGATCCCTTTTTCTCTACCAAGTTCACCGGCCGCGGACTCGGCATGGCGGCAGTCATGGGCATCATCCGGTCCCACAACGGTGCCATAAAGGTCAGCAGCGCAAGGGATAAGGGCTCGGTGTTCACCGCGCTGTTTCCCATACAGGGGATTTCCCTGCGGCCGGCGATGGTCGACAAGGAGGAGAATCAAAGCATGCCAAAGCGGGGAACCATACTGCTGGTGGATGACGATGAGATGGTAATGGACATCGGGAACCAGTTCCTCGAACGCATGGGATACACCGTGCGGACGGCATCGAGTGGCCAGGAGGCACTGGATATAATCAAACAGTCGTCGGATCGCATCGACTGTTTGCTGCTGGATTTTACCATGCCCGGCATGGATGGACTGGAAACCATGCAACAGGTCAGGAAGCTTTGGCCTGATTCCCGAATCATCATCACCAGCGGGTATACCCGGCAGCAAATCGAAGACCGTTTCGCCCAGATTGGTCCGCCGGATGATTTTATCCAGAAACCCTTCGAAATGAAAACCCTTCAGGAAAAGCTCGACCGGATCATCTCAACACCCGCGTAGACCGTAGGCGTCGATGGCTCATTCTCATCCAGGGCATCCGATCCCGATTTTTCAAGTGGAACCTTGACGCACGGGCCAAAACGTCCTATTCAAAAAAGCGCCCATTCGGCACGACGGCCGCTTGCTGTAACAGGGTGTTGAAAACCGTCATGAGCGCAGGCAAGACAAGGAAAAATTTGGCGAAACAGCGCAGTTTATGCGTGATAAATGAACACGTTGAACCAAATTTTAACGCTGTATGGCCCAGCACGAACGTTCTTCAACAGCCTGTTACGCCAACTCCTTAAAAACCGCTTACCCCTATTATTGCCCTGGTTCCGGCGCCGTCGCAGCGTTGCCGCCCGTTTTCAATTTCATCAACATTGAGGAGAACAGCGTCAATGGAAAATGAACTGTCCCGTCTCCAGAAGCTCGGCGAAACGATGACCCTGCACGGCACCCAAATGGTCCTGGCCCTATTGGTTTTGATCGTCGGCCTGTTGCTGGCCAGATGGATAGATAAGGGTCTGCGCAACGGTTTGCGCCGGCTGATGCCGACAGCCACCTTCATACCGGTTCTATGCAATACGGTGTATATCATTCTGGTCGCCCTCGTGGTCACCGCCGCCGCGATAGAATTCGGGGCCAAACCGATCAACATGCTGCGCCTGCTGACCATCATCTCCCTGGTGAGCGTCGGCCTGATCATCTTTTTCCGCCCCTTTATGCCGACCATGCCGTTCAAGGTGAAAGATACCGTCAAAGCCGGCAATCTGCTGGGAAAAGTCGAAGCCATGACGTTTCTCAATACCCGCATGCGAACCTTTGACGGCAAAACGTTTTTCGTCCCCAACCGGCAAATCCTCAACGATATCGTCATCAACTATCAGTACAGCGGAACCAGAAGGGTAAAAGTCGATGTGGGCATCCGCTACGACCAGGATCTGCTCAAAGCCAAGCGGGTTCTGGAAGCGATCATGACCGAGGACGCCCGGGTGAAGACCAAGCCGGGCCCCATGGTGTATGTGCTCAACCTGGCCAGCAACTGCGTGGAACTGGGGGGACGCTGCTGGGTGGACAACAAGGACTACTGGGTCGCCCGCTGCGACCTGCTGGAAAAAACCAAGCTGCGCTTTGACCACGAAGGCATCCAATTCGCCTTCCCGCAGCTGGATCTTCACATCAATGATGACGGGACTCACGGCGGCCGACCACGTCGTCCGATGCAGGGCCACCCGATGGGGCTCGGCACTCACGAAACCGGAGACGAAGAAAATATCTGATTGGGGGACCAATGAAAATTGCCGACGGATTGAAGCTGATCGAAAACGGGTGGATCCGAAAACCCAAGGGATTCAGGGTCAGGTTCCACCGGCGGACCGAAGCGGGGTTCGAAGCGGGTCTTTCACCGCCCCCGGAAGCGGCCCCGCTGAACTCGGATGTCACGGCCTGGCGCTATGCCTGGAAGCTGTGGCAGGCAACCCGGGCCGCAGCGGAAACAGAGGACCCGGGTGCCCTTTACAACATTACCGTGGTGGACGATCAGGATCTGCCGTTCCGATTCTACGGCACCGGCGAATGCGAGACCTACAACCCCAAACGCATCGACGGTGACGGCGGCCATGCAACCGGCGAAGAAAATGAAAACTGACGCAAGATCGATGAATGCATCCATTCTGCTGGCAGGCGCCATCCTGTTCGGATGCGCAGGACAACCGCCCGGGACGATTGGCCTGGATAACGGACGGCTTGCCCCCTGTTCCGGCAAACCCAACTGCGTGATCAGTCAGGGTGGCGACAGCCAACACCACATCGATCCCATTGCCTATGAAGGAGATAAGATCGGCGCCATGGAAACCGTCAAACAGGTGGTTCAGGAGATGGCCGGCACCCGCATCGTCACCCAGACCGACCGCTACCTTCACGTGGAATTCCGGTCGAAAATAATGGGGTTCATCGACGATGTGGAGTTCTTTTTCCCGGACACCGCCATTATCCATATGCGATCCGCCTCCCGGGTGGGTTATTTTGATTTTGGCGTCAATCGCAAACGCCTGGAACAGATCAGGCAACGGTTCCAGGAGCGGCTCCCAAAGGATGACAAGGCATGAATGTGGTTTGTGCGACGAGTGAAGATTCCCCGCGGCAAAAGGATGAGAATCGATCTCCAGTCCGCTGGTCAAACCCGCCGTTTGCGGCGGGCTTAACACTCGCTATCGCAGCTCAACTGCTGTGGGTCGTGCTGGTGCTCGCAAGCCCGGCTGCCGCCGGTGAAGTCTACACATGGACGGACGCGGACGGCAACATCCACATCACCGACCGGCCGCCTGAGGACAGCTCAACGATCGACAGCGTGATCCGCTATTCCAACCCGGCAGAACCGGAGGCGACACCCGACCCGACGCCGCAGCCCGATAGCATGGCGATGCAAGCGGCTGAACAGCTGAAAAGGCAGCTGAAGCGGCTCGATGAACGCAAAGCGCAGCTTGAAAAAAGCATTGCTGACAATCAGGTGGGCATTGCCGCAGCGGAAAAGGATGCCGCGTATTACCGGAAGCGAAGCGGATCCTATGCGCGCAGAAATGAAAAGTCCATCGAACGGCAGCTGGTGGTGCTGAACAATAACCTGACCGCCTATCTGAGCGATCTGCGCTACGTGGAAGAGGACATGGTGGAGACGCAAAAGCGTCTCGAAGACATCGAGCAGCGGTTGAAACGGCCGGGTGGCGAACCGGGTGCATTCACATCGGGAAACTGACCGCGGCGCCTCAACGGACCACCATCGTCAGGGGCGATCAACTGACATTGGGGGAGTGGTCAACAAAAAGGGAGACGGCCTTGAGACCATCTCCCTCGATTTGACCATTATTTGGGCTGCCGACGGGTCACAACAGGGCAGCCTGATTAACCATGGATTCTCTGAGGATGCCTTCCGCCGCTTTTTGATTGTCAACGACATAGGTTCCATTCTGCAAGTCGTTCCGGATCTGGGAAACCATCGCTTCACGCACATCTGGGACGGCGGCCATGGCCCGCTGGGCATCGGCGATGGACCGCCCCCGGCCGCTCAGCGCCACCCGGTCCTGCTGAGGGGTGGATGCCTCGGGTTTTTCGGGACTGACCACATCCTTGTTCTTGCCCATCGCTTGTGCACTCTGGTAAACAGTGAGTTTGGATTGAATAGGACTGCCTTTGATTTCCATGTTCGCGACTCCTTGTTGCACGGTTGTAAACCCATTATCGGCCACTTTACCAAAAAAACAATAGTTTTTTTGCATAACATGGCACAACACACTGATTTTTCATCCATTGAAGCCCTGATCGTCCGTTTCCGGGATCAGGCTGCAAGAGCGGTCAAACCCAAAAAAGAATTTGCGGAATCAGCACCGATGACCTAAAACAAAGGCCGGTTCAAGGCTGAAGAAAACGACAACCGATGCAACCCCGAAGGTGACTGACATGACCGATATTCCCCAACCCACGCTTGCCCGGGACCCCCACGAAAACGAATTCATCCAGGCCGTCGGCGACGTAATGACAAGCGTCAGGCCGGTGCTGGACAAAAACCCCGAATACCGCCACCACAGCATCCTTGAACGGATCGTTGAGCCCGAACGCATCATCACCTTTCGTGTGCCGTGGATGGATGACATGGGCCAGGTCAAGGTCAACCGGGGGTTTCGGGTGGAAATGAACAGCGCTATCGGCCCCTACAAAGGCGGGCTTCGGTTTCACCCGTCGGTAAACCAGAGCATCTTGAAATTTCTGGCCTTCGAGCATGTCTTCAAAAATGCCCTGACCACCCTGCCATTGGGCGGCGGTGCGGGGGGAGCGGACTTCGAGCCCAAGGGTAAATCGGACGGTGAAGTGATGCGCTTCTGCCAGAGCTTTATGGCCGAGCTGTTCCGGCATATCGGTGCGGACACGGATGTTCCCGAAGGGGATATCGGTGTGGGTTCGCGCGAAATCGGCTATCTGTTCGGCATGTATCGAAAATTGAAAAACCGATTCACCGGCGTCTTGACCGGCAAGGGGCTGGGCTGGGGAGGCAGTCTGATCCGGCCCGAGGCGGCCGGTTTCGGTTGCGTCTATTTCGCCGCCCGGATGCTGGCCACCCGCAACGACGCACTCGCCGGAAAAACCTGCCTGGTTTCCGGTTCCGGCAACGTGGCTCAGGCCACCACCCGCAAGCTGATCGAGATGGGGGCCAAGGTGGTCACGCTGTCCGATTCATCGGGACATATCTACGATGAGGAGGGTATCGATGCGGACAAACTGGCCTTCGTCTGCCGCCTGAAAAACATCCGGCGGGGCAGACTGAGCGAATACGTCGATCAATATTCCCACGCCGCCTACACACCGGCGGCCCCTGGCCATGGGGCGAATCCCCTGTGGCGACACCGCGCCCAGTGCGTCTTTCCCTGCGCCACCCAGAATGAAGTCAGCAAACAGGACGCCTATCACCTGATCAACAACAACGTCAAACTGATCTGCGAGGGCGCCAGCATGCCCTGCACCGCCGACGCCCGGAATATTTTCATGGACAAGGGGATCCTCTATGCGCCCAGCAAAGCGGCCAATGCCGGTGGCGTGGCCGTGTCCGGCCTGGAATTGACCCAGAACAGCATCCGCTTGACCTGGCTGGGAGAAGAGGTGGACAACCGGCTGAAGATCATCATGAAGGGCATCCACGACACCTGTCTGGCCGCCGCCGACGTACACGGCAGTCCCGGCAACTATTTCATGGGCGCCAACATCGCCGGTTTCATCAAGGTGGCCGACACCATGCTGGACCAGGGGATCATATAGCCGACACACCCCATCTTTTCATTCATCATCCGCGGTATCCGCTATATTGAAAGCCCTTGAAGGCAGGGCTGCCGATGATTACATTGGCTGCTCGTCGGCTGTTATGATTTGGATTGCCAGGCTGCCTTGAAACCAGATGCATCCGGCCCTTAGCCGATTATGGCGGCGAGTGCCGGCCGGGTATGATTGACGAACAACCGTTTGATAAAGGGGAAGGAGAGATCCATGATCAGTGATAAAATGACCCAGGCATTGAATGAACAGGTCAACCGGGAAATGTACTCGGCCTACCTTTACATGGCCATGTCGGCCCACTGCAACCAGGAGGGACTCAAGGGCTTCGCCAACTGGTTTATGGTGCAGTACCACGAAGAGATGCTCCATGCCATGAAGTTCTACGAATATATCCAGCGGCAGGGCGCCCGGGTAAAGCTCGCCGCCATCAAGGAGCCGCCCGCTACCTTCGAGTCACCACTGGACATGTTCACCAAAACCCTGGCCCACGAACAGTACATTACCCAGTCCATCAACGATCTCATGGAGCTGGCCATTGCCGAAAAGGATCATGCGTCCCAGATTTTTCTGGAATGGTATGTAACCGAGCAGGTGGAGGAAGAGGAAAACGACAACGACATGATTGCCCAGCTTAAATTCATTAAAGACAACCCCCAGGGATTGATGATGCTGGACCGGGAGCTGGCCGGCAGGACCGCCAACGTGCCTACGGATTTCAGCAAGGGAATCGAATCGGCCATGGCCGCATCCGGCGCGTAATCCGGTTGCTGAAGAACCGCGCTGGCCATGCCGATGTGGACGCGTGGTTGAACGCTGCCGCCGGTTCGACACGTTCGTTTAATTTAAAAACATGGGAAATACCGCCTTTTGAGATTGTCCTTTTCCTCGGAAGGCGGTATTTTTTGTCCCCATGAAAACAATGCTCAAACCCATGCTGCTGATCGCCGCCACCCTGGCGGCCGTGGTGTGCATCGTTTTCATCACCGCCCTCTTCTGGATCAAATCCAACCATGGTCTTCAATGGGTGCAGTCCCGGATCAACACCACGATCCCGGGAACGATCACCATCGAATCCCACCGGCTGTCCTTTCTGGAACCGGGCCTTGACCTTGACGGGGTCGCGCTTCAAGATCCCCAGGGGCTGGCCCTGGCCGGTTTAGCCCATCTTTCCGTGGAACTTGACTGGCGGGCCCTGTGGCGGCGTGAAATCCGCATAAAACGTCTCCTGCTGCAGGGGCCATGGACAGACCTGGCCCTCGATGAGGCCGCGGGCGTCAACCTGATGGCGGCCCTGGTAGCGCCTGCGCGGGAAAAGGAGACCGACGCGCCGATGTCCGAGGGCCCTGGACTGCCCTTCAATATCGTATGTGAATCGATTCAGCTGACCGGCGGCCGGTTCACCTTTACCCCGTCAGACGAGACTACCCGCCTCGAAGCCACCGGGCTGGCCCTTTCCGCCAAAGGCGATCTGGTGGCTCGATCGGCAGACCTGGAACTGGCAGTGGACAGTTTGCGGTTCAGCAGTGCCGGCATTAACCCTGAACCGGCCCGCATCGTCCTCAAGGCCCATCTGAACGGCGACCAACTGAACGTACCCGCACTGGATGTCGCCGCCGGCCAGACCACGATGAGGCTATCCGGCTCATCCGGGAGCCTGTTCACGGCGCCTTTGGTCGACAGCGTTCTCTCTGTCGACAGTCAACTGCATGAATTGAAATCCATTTTTAATCTTTCCGGAAACCACAGCGGTCCCGTCCACGCCAGGCTCGCCCTCAAGGGGCCGCTGGCCAATCCGGATGCCGAACTCGTCCTGACAGTCGACGGCGGACGGATTGCCGGCCAGTCGCTGGATCGCGGCGAACTGTCCGTCAGCCTCGAGGACCGGCTGGCGAGGATCGATTCGGCCGCCATCCGCCTGGCCGGCGGCACCGTCAAGCTGAATGGAACCGTCAATCTTCATGAGGCCTTTCCAACAGGCTTTCTCGATCCTCCAACGGATCCCGGCGCCATCGCTTACGACCTCAACCTGGCGCAGGCGATCCCCGACCTTCACCCGTGGCTGAAACCGTTTGTCGACATGGACGGCAAAATGACCGGCAGCGTCTCGGTAAGCGGAAGCGGCATCCGGCCGTCGGAAATCTCCGCCCGGCTGGCAATTAAAGGATCGGCACAGGCTCTGCTTGCCCCCGGCATGGCGCAGTCCATCGATGCCGACCTGAATCTGTCGGCCCGGATGGACCGCGGCACGATCGCCATATCCCGCCTCAACGTCGCAGCCGACGGCTTTAAACTGTCCGGGGATGGTCGTTTTCAGATGGACGACGGGAAACTAGCCGGCAAACTAGCCTTGGCGGCGGAAGATCTCTCCCGGGCCCTGGCCGTAGTCGGTGTTCCTTCCGTTTACGGCGCCTGCACGGCAGCACTGACCGTGGACGGCCATTTGAACAGGCCTCGGTTCACGGTGGACCTGAAATCGAAGGACCTGAAGGTCGCCCCCTATACCCTCGGAAATCTGATCGTCGAAGCCAGCATGGACCATGAGGGTCGCTTGAACCTGACCGCCCTGAGCCTGCAGAACCGGGACTCCCGGATCCAAGGCCATGCCCGCCTGCGTCTGCTGCCGGGCAGTGGCGGCATCGACCCCGAATTCGTCAACGTCCTCGATCTCACGCTGGCAACCCTGTCCGCTGCCGATTTCATGGAATCTCCGCCGATCAACGGCATTGTAGACGGCCGGCTGCAAATGGACGGTACGCTTGGATCACTGACCGGTGCGCTGACCCTCAACGGCAAAGCGCTGGGCATGGACGCTCTCCGTATCGGCGAGGTCGATACCCGCTTGCGGTTGGGTTCCGGCACCGTCTTTGTGGATCGACTGGAGCTGCGCAACCGGAATTCCACGGTCAACGCGGCCGGCAGCATCCAATTGCTTGCTCCCGGCACCCTGCGCCCGGTCGATGACCCGCCCATTGACTTTACCGCCGATTCAGATCACCTTGATCCGGGGGATTTCGTCGATGCGGCAAGCGGTGATTTCACATTCTCCGCTGCGCTCAAGGGCAGTCTTGAAAATCCCGCCGGCCGGTTCACCCTGATCGGCAGGCAGGCCAGTCTGGCCGGCCAGGCCGTAGAGACCTTGACTCTCGACACCCGTTTGGCGGACCGGCGCCTATGGCTGGACCGGTTCACCGCAGCGGTCGCCCCCGGCGAACAAATCGAGGGAGCCGGATGGATGGGCCTGGATAAGACCATGGACCTTCACGTCAAATCGAACGGCATCTCCGTCACCCGCATCGAGCGGCTGCATGATTTTTTCCCTGGCGACGCTATGTTGCGGTTTGACGTCTCCGGACAGGGAAGCCTGCAGAACCCGGACATTGACGGTATTCTGACAGTCTCCGACATCATCATCAATGACGGCGCCATCGAAGACGCCAACCTCACCTTCAGCCTGCACGACATGCTGGCCAGGATCACGGGCAACCTGAATTTCGAAATGGACGCCGCCTGCGATTTGAAAAAGGGGGATTTCGATGCCCGCCTGACATTTGACCGCACCGAGACCGCAAGCTATTTCAAGGCTGCTGGAAAACCTGATTTTCATGGTACGCTGAGCGGCCGACTGCAAGCCTCCGGAAATATCCGTGATGCCGCCAACGCCTCGGCAAACTTAGACTTGAACGCATTTCACCTGCTGTATAAGGACATTTCGTTGATCCAGTCCGACCGGATGGTTGCCGGGCTGGCCGGCCAGGAACTGATCATCCCCGAATTCGAGGCGGCCGTGCTCGATTCGGGCCGCCTTCGCCTGAAGGGAGATGCCCGGATCGGCGACCGGATCAATATGGATATCAACGGCCGGATCCCCCTAACTGCAGCAAAAATTTTCAATGATGAACTGGGCGATGCCAGCGGCATCCTTGTCTTGAAGGGCAAAATTGCCGGGGATACCGCAGATCCGCAGATCGACGCCCGCATCGATCTGGAAAACATCGGCATGATGGTTCCCGGCCTGGTTCAAAAACTTCACGATCTTAACGGCAGCATTCACCTGACCCCCGACAGCATCCGCATCGATGCCTTGAGTGGGATGCTGGATACGGGATCCTTTGGCGTTAATGGCAGTATCGCGCACAAAACGTTTACGCCGACGCGAATGAATCTTGCCATTGAGATGAAAGCCCTTCCGCTGGAAGTACCCGACACGCTGGCTGTGATGCTCAATGGTGATATCAACATCACGGGCAGCGACGAAACCGCCGCTGCCCGGGGAACCATTGTTTTGTTGGAAGGGGTCTATTACAAAGATGTCAAAATCAACCTGCTGCAGATGTCCACTGCCCGCCAGCGGGCCGTAGCGCCTGAGGCCAAACCCCTGACAATCCCCTATTTCAGCACGGTCAATCTGGATATCAAAGTCAACCATCGGCAACCCTTTCTGGTCCAGAATAACCTGGCCCAGCTTGAGATCAGTCCGGATCTGAGAATCGGTGGAAACCTGGCGCGTCCCATTGTCAGCGGCCGGGCCCAGGTCAGGGAGGGCACCGTCACCTTTCAAAAGAAGACCTTCGAAGTGAAAAAGGGGATCATCGATTTCGTCAACCCTTATAAGACCGAGGCCGAAATCGACATCGAAAGCCAAATCCAGATCCGCACGTGGCGGATCAACCTGGGGATCAAGGGAACACCGGACAACCTGGATCTCACGCTTACCTCGCAACCCGCGGAAACCGATGCGGACATCCTGTCGCTGATCCTGTTCGGCCGGACCGCCCAGGAACTCTCTGCCGGCGAGGGCGGCGCACAACGCACCACCGGCCAGATCATGGCCGAAATGATTGCCGACACGCTTGGTGACGACATTAAAAGAACCACCGGCGTCGATATTCTGCAGTTGGAAACCAACGGCAGCGGCGATGGCCAGGACGCCGCCGGCGTCAAGGTGACCGTGGGCAAGCATCTATCCGATCGCATGACTGTCAAATATGCGGTAGAGTCCAAGGATGGCGAAGTCGTCCAGCGGGCCATTACCGAGTATAAACTTCTGGAGCATATTCTGGTCAGCGGGTTTCAGGACAACCAGGGCATATACGGGTCAGAACTGGTGTTTAGGATCGAATTCAGGTGAATAAGCGGGTGACGCAACAACACGAAAAAAAACAGCTGCACCTGTGGGCGTTGGTCCTCGGTTTTATCTTGGTTCCGTTCGCTCGAGGTCTGGCCGCAGACACCGTCACCGTAGGCAATGATACATTTATTGCCAATGGGTCGAAGACGGTAGTCAGCAACATCCGGGTGGTCATCAATGACGCACCGCACCAGCAGAAGCCCTACGCCGCAATGGCCACACGCCTCATCCGCCTTAAACCCGGGGACCCATTAGATGAAGGCGCTGTCCGGGCAGCCATCGACGCGCTCAAGCTGAGCCATCGCTTTTCCGCCATCCATGTGGATTCGATCTCTGAACCAGACGGCGAAACGCTAACCTTCACCTTAACCCCCTATCGATTTATCAAAGATATCCAAATTCGGGGCCGATATCCTCTGTTCGAACGGGACATTTTAAACCAGATGACCATCTATCCGGGAGACCCATACACACGAACGGATCTATCCGCCCAGACCGGAGCCATCATCGAACGCTATCAGCGGGAAGGTTACGTGGACCCGAAGGTGTCCATAAAAGCCCAGCGGGACACCGAAGACGCTAACGCCGTTATCCTCGTGGATATCGACAAGGGACCTCACTACGTTTTAGGCAGATTGACCATCGAAGGCAACCAGGGTGTCTCTTCCAATGCGTTAAAAAGGCGCATGACCGTCTGGCGGGCGGCACTGTTGCCCGGAATCGGCCGATTCAGCGAATACCGGCTTAAAAAGGACATGGATTCGCTGTTGAAATACTACCGCAGGAAAGGATTTGCGGATGCCCAACTATCCTACCGTATCGATGATCCTAAAGACGCCCACCAGGTAAATGTGACCGTCCAGGTCCGGGAAGGGCCACGCTACACAGTTGTTTTCGATGGCAACCAACGGTTCTGGAACCTGACCTTGAAAAAGGATGTGGTCATTTTCAGCGATGGAAACCGGAGCAATATCGGCGTAAGAAAAAGCATTCAAAACATGAAGCGGCGGTACTACGAGGACGGGTATCTCGATGCCCGGATCAAAGCAGAGACAACGGATGTTCCCGGCAATCCGGCTAACATCCGTCAGTTGCGCTTCGTCATTAAAGAAGGGCCGCAAACGGTCGTGGACAGGGTCACCATCGCCGGCAACCATGTCCTCTCTGAAAAGGAGATCAGGCAACAGATTCTCACCCGCCCACCTACGGTTTTTCACGATGGCGCCTATGTCCCCGAGACCTTGGAAACGGACACCTATGCCGTGACCACCCTCTACATGAAACAGGGTTTCCAGGAACGCACGGTGGATTCCGAGGCGACTTTCAATGAAGACAAAACCGGCGCTGATGTCTCGCTGAATATCCAGGAAGGCCCCCGGACAACAGTCGGTTCCATTTTCATTAACGGATTGACGGTGTTGCCGGAAGCAAATGCCAGGAAGGTGCTGGTCCACAAAGTCGGCGAACCGTTTCGAAACACCGCATTGGATGCGGATAAGGAAGCCATCGTCAGCCTGGTTTCCGAGAAAGGGTACCCCCATGCCACGGTGCACGCCAGCGTCACCTACAGCGAGGACCGCACCCGGGCGGACATCGTTTACGAGGTCGATACCGGGCCGCTGGTGACACTGGGGGACATTTTCGTATCCGGTAACCTGCGAACTGCTGAAAAGGTAATCCGCCGCGAACTGGAAGTAGAGCCCCAGACACCTCTGTCATTACGGTTGCTTAACGATGGCCAGCGCCGGCTGAGAGACCTGGACATCTTTCATGGGGTGAGCTACCGAACATTCGGTTTGAAGGAAAAGGCGGAGACCGTAAACCTGTTCGTGGAAGTCGAAGAGAACAAACCCTACTACGTCCAGGTCAGCGGCGGCTACGAATCGGACAGCGGGTTTTTCGGTCGCACCAAAGTCGGCGATCGCAACCTGTTCGGCCTGAACAAGGATCTGTGGGCCGGCGCTGAAATCAGCCAGACCGGCTACCGGGTGGAGACCCGACTGACCGAACCGCGGTTTCTGGGCACCCGCACCACGGCGAGTATCGGGATATTCAATGAAGAGCTGACCGAATTCAACCAGCCGTTCGGCACCCGAACTACCGGCGGATCACTGGGGTTTGGCCGCGACTGGGGCAGGCATGTGACCACGGCCCTGAGTTTCAGGCTGGAAAGTCGGGATCAGTTCAGCATCGAGGATCGCGTCTCAGACGACACGGAGGAAGAGACCCGCACCATTTTCGTAACCACGCCCTATTTGCGCTACGACAGCCGCGACTCTTTCGTGCGGCCGACACGGGGGCTTCTCTCATCCCTGGGTGTGGACATCTCCAAGGGGGTCCAGAACCAGTTGGACGACTTCTTTCGCTACCAGTTCGATACCCGCTATTACTGGACGCCATTTGAAAAAGTCACCTTTGCCGGCCTGGCCAGGATCGGACAGGTGATTTCCTACGCCGACAGTGGGCTGGTCCCGGACGACCAGCTTTTTTTCCTGGGCGGCATTCAAAGCGTCCGGGGCTTTAATGAGAACCTGCTGCGTTTTGACAGCGAGGGAAATCCCGTGGGTGGAAAGAGGGCCATGGTAGGCAGTCTGGAGGCGCGAATCGACCTGGGATTGAATTGGGAGCTGACCACCTTTTTCGACATCGGCAGCGTCCAGCAAACCCTGGTTGAAGGTGGCTCGGACCGGTTCCGCGCCTCCGTCGGGCTCGGCCTGCGCTACATCACCCCCATCGGCCCCATGGGCCTGCTCTACGGGCACAAACTGAACCGTGAGGAAGGCGAATCGGCCGGTCGGTTCCATCTTTCAATCGGGTATAGTTTTTAAGCCGATGTCGCTGGCTTAAAAAGCTTTCATACGGGGGAACAGCCATTGTCGGTAAGGGACGCTCGCCGCCTCACGAACAGCCCGATGGGTTGGATGGTCACCTGCGGCCAGCTTTTTATGTCAGTTGACAGTTTACTGTCTCTAATTTTCCTCGCGATGCTAATCCGGCACTTTCCTGGCTAATTCGGTCATGTTGATGATGATCGCACTCGACCTGCCTGACATATCGAGGGTAAGGGTTTCAGGGCCTTTCAGCGCCCCGCTCTCCCTTAACCCGGCGAACTGAACGCCGCTTTCGGAAATCTGGACGAACATTCCCGGCGGGTCGTCCTTTTCATACGTGGCCAAGTCCAGCAAGATCGAAAAATTGGGACCGGCACTGGAAAAGACCTCCTCTATCCTTGACAACATCACGCCGATGGCATCCAGTGCCTTTATCAAAAAGAGTTCAAAGACATTCTGCCGCGAATATTCCCGCCCCCGCCCCCGTCCGGGATGGTTGTCTTTCAGACTCAACAGTTTGGCGTCGGAATAAAATTTGATCCGCCGTGCCGGGATACCGGTTATCGCTTGAACCGCTTTCGGGGAAAACACCCTATCCATCTGCCTTCCTCCTTAAAAAACAGTTAACAGTATTATGTCTTATAGCACTGCCTACGGTCAGTGTCGAGAATTTTTCATTCTTTGGGATCTGCTTGTCTATCTCACGGGGAAGCCGCCGCGATTCTTTTGGTTAGCGGGTTACAGCGAAATTCAGCGGATATGGCAGCCTACCATAACCATCCGGTTATACAGGGTTTACAAAACACGAGAAGTATGACAGGAAATGGTTTTACGGTCATGCGGCGGCTGCCCGGGCAATGCCCGGTCAAGAGTGGCATCGACAGGTGCCGCCGGTGTGCGCGCTGACCGAATTTGATAGTTTAACGTTTTCGGCAAGCTGTCCCTTGAAAAAAGCCGAAACCCGCTTTCTGCACGTCTCCCGGCTTCGCAGCATTAAAACCAAAATTATCGTTCTTGCCATGCTGGCCACCATTGTCCCATGCGTAATGCTGGGGGCCCTTTCCTATATCCAGAACCGAAAATTCTTGCAGGAGAAGATTGCCACCGATCTGCGCAATGCCTCGCTGCAGACTGCAGGTGAAATGCAACTGTGGCTAAAAGCACGCTTTTACGATCTGAAAGTTTTTTCGAGCTCCTATACTATCTCTGAAAACCTCCAACAGATATTGGACAATACGGAAAACCATGTAGAAAAGGCCGTGGCCATCAACCGGGTCAAGGCGTACCTGGCGTCGGTACGCGAAAAATTCACCGATTATCAGGAATGGATGCTGACCATCAGTGTGGGAGTGGCCCAGTGCAAAGAAGCGGATGACAGCGTCGAAGCCGTTCTGCGCCGCGCCGATGATGCACTTTACCGGGCCAAGGCAATCGGTCGCAATCAGGTTATCGGACCATGACCAGAGAGAGGTATACCCAACCCGTCAGCCCTTCTTCCGTGTCGATCCGTATCCAGTTCCCCATGTGCGAATAACCGACGACAGCGGAATCCTTTTCCAAGGTGGCGAGAATGCGAAAGGTGATTTCCGGCCCCTCCCGCAGGTTGGTGCTTTTCGTGAGCGTCAACGGCAACGGCTGGTCAAGGAACACCTCGCCGGACAACGGCGCCTGGTTATCGATACTCCGCAGTATCGTTCCCCCGGCGGCCGCCCCTTCCACGTCGGTGTCCGCAAGCCGGATCTTCATGGTCTTTACGGCGATTTCGGTTTCGGCGATGGTCGAGGCGGCCTCGGCCCTGCTTTCGATGCTCCTCAATTTCGCCTTGGTCCGCACCACCTCGGTGATGGCATCGTCCAACGGTTTCTGCTGAGATAGTACGCGCCGCTGCAGTTCATTGGCCAGCGCCTCTTTCTGCAGCATCCGTATTTCCTGTCGGGCTGCCATTGCCTCAAGTTCCTCGATCCTGGTCTCCCTGGATGCCAGGCGGTCTCGAAGGCCCTGGTTCTGCGTAACCAGTCCGGTGATTTTCTCCGATGGGCAAGGTGGGCAGTCAGGCGTCAGGGGAGCCGGCGGTAGCTGGACCTGCCGCTGCGCGCATGCGCCGATCAAACCGATCAGCAATATGCCGGCAATCGCAATACAGGCCAGCGATCCAGGTCTTTTTTTGTTTCTGGCATATGAATTCGCCCTTCATCACACCCATGTTGAAGATACCGGAAAATAATAAAATTGGGTTGCCGGGTCAAGCCTTTCGCATCCACCGGGCCGAGACGGTGAATATTGATGGAGCGATGATTATCCTGTTGTCAGGAATCGACGAAACCAACCGCAATGGAACAGAAAGGACTAAACATGATGACGATCACCGGAATTTCAGGAAGCCTGCGGGATCATTCATACAATGCAGGGTTATTGCGGGCTGCCGCGAAATCGGTTCCCGACGGATGCTCGGTCTCCGTCGGTTCGATCCGAGGCATCCCCTTGTATGATGGAGACGTGGAAGTATCGCAGGGCATCCCGCCCGCCGTCACCGAATTGAAACGAATGATCAAAGCCGCCGACGGTCTCTTGCTGGTCACGCCCGAATACAACAACGGCATCCCCGGGGTGTTTAAGAATGCCATCGACTGGCTCACCCGCCCCCCCGAGGAACGCATGCTCGTATTTGCCGGCAAACCGGTGGGCCTGATCGGCGCCACACCGGGCAATTTCGGCACCGCCTTTTCCCAGTATGCCTGGCTGCCCGTGCTGCGGGCACTGGGCACCCAGGTATGGTCAGGACGGCTGTTGTGGGTCAGCGGCGCCATGGGCAAGTTCGACGACCGGGGAAACCTCACCGACGACGGGGTGAAGGCCCAGTTGAAGAAATACATGACCGGATTTACGGAATTTGTTGGTCGATTGAAGGGGTAGTGCCGGCCTGCCGGCCCCGCAGGGACCCATTCATCCGGATGACCCGCTGCGGGTCCGGTCTGCGCCGTCCGCATGCACCCCCGGTTTATTCCCGGGCCGTAAGCAGCATGCCCAGGCAGACCAGGATCAGCGCCGCCAGGGCATTCCAGTGTAGGTGTTCGGAATCGATAAGGGCGACAGACAGCAGGACGGCACACACGGGAATCAGAAACCGATAGACGGCCATGCTGGACAGCCGGTTGGCTTGAATCAACAGGTACCACAGGGAAAAAGCGGACGCGGAAAGAAAGCTCAGATACACCAGCAAAACCAGCGATGACGGCGAAAAGGCCAGTGCCGTCGGGGGTTCGAAAAACAGGGCCAGCACGAAAAGGCCCACGGCTCCGGTGACCAGTTGGTAGGCACACATGAGCGGCGGATATACGCGGACGGCGGTTTTTTTGACCACGACCAGAGCCAGGGTCGAAGTAAGCGCGGTGAGCAGGATGAAGCCCTCACCCGTCAGGGTCATATGGAAGTTCAGGCCGTCGCCCTTTAGGTTGACCAGGACAATGCCCACGAAGCCGAGAATCAGTCCGGTGCCTTTTCGCAGGGTGAGGGGGTCGTCCTTGAACCACAGGTGTGAAAACAGGGCCAGGAAAAAAGAACCTGAACCGATGATGATGGAAGCCTTCACCCCGGTGGTGTTGGACAGCCCGATGTAAAAAAAGGTGTACTGCAAGGTGGTTTGCAGCATCCCCGTCAGGGCCATGGCGCCGTAGTCACGGCTTTGGGATAGCGCGATGGACTTGCCGCAGGCCATGACCCCGGCAAAAATCATCAGCCCGGCCAGGAAGAACCGGTAGGCGGCAAAGTAGAGCTTGCCGCCGGTACTGTGCTGAATATCCAGCATCACAAAGCCGGTCTTTACCATGGGAAAGGCACTGCCCCACAGCAGGGCGCATACCAGTGCCCAGAAAAAAACCGCCGGTGGCCAGGTGAACAGGTTGTCGCGGTTGATCATCTTATAACCAGCGGATGCTGTCAGGCCGGTAGGCGAGGGCCACCGGCCAGCCCCGGTGAAGGGTCATGGCGGCCAGATGGGAATCGTCGATGCGCACGACCAGCGTGAGCGAACCGACACGAACATCGGCGAACAGATTGCCGCTCTGTTTTTCCGAGGCGATGCGGGTGACCGTACCGTCGACAACGGCGATGGTTGCAGCGGCAGATGCGCCTTCGCGATCGAGAATACGGATGGCGGCAGGGTCGATGAAGGCGGTGGCATCGGCGTTGGGTGGCTTTGAAACCGTAAGGCATAGACCGCCGCCGAGCGATTTCGTGTAAAGGCCGTTTTCTCCGGGGACCCAGGGGCCGAAAATCATGTTGCTCCTGCCGGTGCCGGTGGGTGTCCCTTTGAACAGGTGGATCACCTCGTCACAAACATCGTAGAGCCATTCGCGATCGTGGCTGGCAATCACCAGGGTGGTGCCCCATTCGCTGCGGGCACGCAGGGAGGCGGCACGGATCAGTTCGCTGGAAGCGGCATCCACGCTGGCGGTGGGTTCGTCCAGGAGCAGCACGCGGGGTCTCAGCGCCAGCCGGGCCGCCAGGGCCACCCGCTGGGTCTCACCGCCGGACAGTTCGTCCCACTGACGCCGCGCGAAAATATCGGCATCCAGGCCGACCATGGCCAGTGCATCCTGCACCGGGCGGACCCAATTTTCACGGCCACCGCGCACCTTCAGGCCGTAGGCCACATTCTTGAACACCGTGCGCTTCATCAGGTAAGGGTCCTGGGTCAGCAGCGTAACGTGGAAGCGAACGGATTCGTCGAATGGCAGCGCCGGTTTCCCGTCGAACAGAATTCTCCCCTGGGTGGGCCGGAAGATAAACGCCATGAGCTTGAGCAGGGTGCTCTTGCCGCTGCCGTTGGGCCCGACCAATCCCATGATGGATGCCGGTTCGATGTCCAGACGGTCGACAGCCAATACCGGGGCGCTGTTGTAGCGGTGGACAAGGTTTTCAATCCGGTAGATGGGCTGCGGCACCGTCATCGTTTCCTCAAAAAAGAAAGGCACACATTCACGCCAAAGGCGATGGCAATGAGCACCAGCCCAAGAGCGATGCCCGTGGAAAACATCCCCTTGCCCGTCTCCAGGGCGATCGCGGTGGTGATCGTACGGGTGTGCCACTTGATGTTGCCGCCCACCATCATGGAGATGCCCACCTCGGTCATCACCCGGCCGTAGGCGGTGAGACCGGCGGCCAGCAAACCATAACGCACCTCCCACAGGCTGCTGAACAGCAGCTGCCGCCGACTGGCACCCAGGGAGATCAGAAGGGTTCGCAGGTGCCGGTCCATGCTTTCAACGGCCGTGGCGCTCAGGGCGATGACGACGGGCAGGGCAAGGATGGTCTGGCCGATGGCAATGCCGGTCAGGGTGAACAAAAGGCCCATCTCACCCAGTGGACCCCGATTGGAGATAAAGGCGTATACCACCAAACCGATGAACACCGTGGGCAGAGCCAGCGCCGTATCCACCACCAGCCGGACCTGACGCTTGGCCGGGAAATCAAAATATCCCAGTGTGAACCCTAAGGGGATGCCCAGGACCAGACTGGCCGCCATGGAGCCTGAGGAAGCCTTCAGCGTGGCGGCCACCGCGGACCAGGTCTGAGCATCACCGCCGAAAAGCAGGCGGATTGCCTCTATGAATCCGGCAAAGATAAAATCCATGGGGTTTACCTTCATTGCAAAAGGGGGCCGCTGCCCCCTTTCACTTAACACTTAAAACGTCACACGTAAGAATTTTTTTATCATTTTGCATTGGGCACGAAAAGCGGTTTCCCCAGCAGTTTGAAATCCCGGATCAGTCCCTGGGCTTCGGCGCCGGCCAGCCAATCCGAAAAGGCGGTGGCCAGATCGAATTTGGCCTTCGTGCAGCGCTGTGGATTGATGGCCAGGACACTGTACTGGTTGAGCAGGATCTCATCCTGCTCAACCAGTATTTTCAGTGGCGGGTTGCCGTTCATGGTATCGGCGTATTTGATGTAGGTGCCGCGATCAGTCATGGTGTAGCCGTTGCGTTCGGCGGCAATATTAATGGACGCCAGCATTCCCTGACCGGTCTGGACATACCAGGACTCCTTTTCCGGGACTGCCGCGCCAGTGGCTTTCCAGAGGGAAAGCTCTTTTTTATGGGTGCCCGAATTGTCTCCGCGACTGACAAATATGGCCCCCTTGGCACGCACGGCCTCCAGCGCATCGACAACCGCTTTACCTCTGATGCCGGCCGGATCGCTCTCCGGGCCGATGATCACAAAGTCGTTGTACATGATCTCCCGGCGGTTGACGCCGAAGCCCTTTTCCACGT
Source organism: Desulfosarcina sp. (assembly GCF_055467485.1). Lineage (NCBI taxonomy): Bacteria > Pseudomonadati > Thermodesulfobacteriota > Desulfobacteria > Desulfobacterales > Desulfosarcinaceae > Desulfosarcina > Desulfosarcina sp. Next base: position 27,808 of record NZ_JBUOIV010000020.1, read on the forward strand.
ATGTCTTTTCCGCCGCCGGTGCATGGACCAGCAGCACGTCCACATCACAGTTTTCACCCATTTTAAGGGCCTTGCCGGTCCCCACCGAGGTCCATCTGAGTTCGATTCCCGTGGATTGGATGAAATGGGGAGCCAGGTAGTCCAGCAGACCGGTGTTGTCGGTACTGGTGGTGGTGGCCATGAGCAGCACCTTGTCGGCGGCCATGGCCGGAAGGGCCATCGCCAGGGTCAATATCACGATCAAACATGCCTTTACCGCCATCTGTTTTTTCCACTGCATGGACTTGCCTCGCTCTTTTGGTTTCGGGGTATTCAGATTCTTCGGATGCTGAACGAAGATATCAGGCCGTCGATTCGGCTCCCGCTGGTTCCAGTTCATGGGGGAATATCATTTTACCGCTTTTGGACACATCATATCCGTCCAGTTGTTCAGCCGCCTGGACGAATGCCTTTTCGTGGAGCAGGCTTAGAAAATACTGGATCCCCTGGTCGAAAAACCGATCGCGGGTCACCAGCAGGTCGTAGCGCTCCTGGCGCAAGGGCATAAACGCCAGGCCCAGCAGGGAGGCCACCGGTCGGATTCCCGGCCCGGCATCGGCGCGGCCCGCCAGAATCTCGAGCCCCACATCCATGTGTCGATTCATCTCGCGGTCGTACCCGGCAATTCGCTCGCCGGCAATGCCCGCCCGCTTGAGTTCCCGGTCGAAAAGCAGGCGGGTGCCCGTAGCCAGAGATCGATTGACGATCCGGACGCCCGGTTTGCCCAGATCCTTTACGGCGTTGATGTGCCGGGGATTGCCTTTTTGCAGAAGGATGCCCTGGTCCCGCATGCAAAAATTGACCACCACGGGCATGCGCTCGAACTGGCGCTGCAGGAAATCGAAATTATACTCGTTGCCGTTCTCCTGCAGCAGGTGGCTGGTGGCCATATGGCAGAGGCTTCGGCGCAGGGCGCTGATGCCGCCCATGGATCCCAGGTTGCCGAATACGGCCAGATGCCCTGAATGACGGCTGTTGAACAGGGAAAGGGCCTTTTCCAGAAGAATGTCATTGCTCCCGGCGATGACCAGCAGCCCTTCATAAGGAGGCAGAACGTTGTGGTTCTGGGGGTAGTTGACCGTGCTGGATTCGACCCATTGTTCCACCAGATGTCGGGGGAAAATCCATTTCCCGGTGACCTTGGAAGCGGGCAAGCCCTTTTCCGAAATCAGCGTATAGACCATTTTCTCGTTGATCCCTAAAAATTTGGCCACCTCTTTGGTGGATAACATCTGTGTCATGGTGTACGCTTCCTCTCCGGCAATTGGGCACTTGGGCACTGCAGGGGGTTCGCCAACAAAGTTGGTGATTAGTAGAAATCGTAGGACGAAATGTCAATGCTTTCCATCGATGTGACAAAAGCAAGGATATAGACGGACCTATACCGACTAAAAATAACAATCATCTGCTGGTTTTTCTGGTCTGCGGATGATCCACCCCATCGATGCACCCGGTGCGCCTTTTTAAGTTGACGGGCGCGGTGCCGGCCGTATAGATTAGCGGTGAACCTAAACCCCGGGAGCGGCGACACGATGCTCAACGAAAAGCAGAAACTGGACACGCTGATGACGCTGGGGATCGAGCTCAACCGGATCCATGACCTGGACATCCTCCTGGAGCGGGTGCTTACACGGGCGCGCCAGTTTGTAAACGCCGATGCCGGATCCATCTATATCCGCGAAGGCAGCCGCCTGGACTTCACCTACTCCCAGAACGACACCCTGCAAAAACGGCTCCCCGCGGGAGAAAAGCTGATCTACAGCACTTTTTCCGTACCCATCGACCAGACGAGCATCGCCGGGTATGCCGCCGCTACGGGTAAAATGCTCAGCATACCGGATGTCTACAAACTGTCGCCCACCAAGAGCTATCATTTCAGCAAAAAATTCGACGAGGCATCGGGATACGTCACCCGATCCATGCTCACCATCCCGCTGATGAGCTCGAAAAAGGATGTGCTGGGCATTCTCCAGATCATCAACGCCCAGGACCAGGACAAACGCATCCGGACTTTCAGCCAGACCGACGAAAAGGTGATGTTGCATTTCGCCGGCATCGCCGCCGTGGCGCTGGAGCGGGCCCAGATGACCCGCTCCATGATCCTGCGGATGATTCGTATGGCCGAAATGCGGGACCCCAAGGAGACCGGCGCCCATGTCAACCGGGTGGCCGGCTTTTCATTGGAACTCTACGAGCACTGGGCCAAGCGGCGCCGTATCGACCAGAAGGAGATCGACAAGACCCGGGACGTGCTTCGCATGGGTGCCATGCTCCACGACGTGGGCAAAGTGGCCACATCCGATCTGATTTTAAAGAAACCGGCCCAGCTCAGCTTCGAAGAATTTGAGATTATGAAGCAGCACACCATCCATGGGGCCCGGCTTTTTTCAAACCCGCAGTCGGATTACGATGAGGCGGCTGCCATCATCGCAATGAACCACCACGAAAAGTGGGACGGTACGGGTTACCCCGGCCACGTGGATCCTATCTCCGGCAAGCCGATGCCCGGCCACGAAGGCCGTGTGGGTCGACCGCTGCCCGGCAAAAAGCATGAGGAGATCCCCATTCTCGGCAGGATCGTCGCCATTGCCGATGTCTATGATGCGCTCTCCAGTAAACGAAGCTACAAGGAGCCGTGGGATGAATCGCGGAGCATCGAAATCATCAGCCACGGTGCCGGCACCCATTTCGATCCCGAACTGGTTGAAATTTTCCTGGATCGGATCGCGCTGATCCGAATCATTCAGGCACGGTATTCGGAATCGCACGCCGAGCCGCAAACACTCCCCACGCCTGTGGTTCCGAAATGATTAACCGACTGATCGCCAACGCCCTGCCCCTGCTTCCCGAACGTGTCGTCTGGCTCTTTTCCCGTTCATACATCGCCGGGGAGACGGTGGATAAGGCCATGCGCGCATGTCGGACCCTGAACGACGGAGGCATTAAAACCACCATCGACATCCTGGGTGAGTTTATCCGGAACCTGGACGAAGCCGAAAAGAACCGCGACGAATACCTGTCCCTGATCGACGTCGCCCAGCACAGCGGTATCGACGGCAACTATTCGGTGAAGCCCACCATGTTCGGCCTGCTCATCGATGCCGACGTCTGCTATCGCCATATCCGCGAAATCGTCGCCAAGGCAGCCGGCTTCGGCAATTTCATCCGCATCGACATGGAGGATTCGAATTGTGTGGATCTGGAGATACACCTGTTTCGCCGGCTGAAGGCCGAATTTCCAGAGAGTGTGGGGCTGGTCGTGCAGGCCTACCTGCGTCGCACCTTGGACGACCTGAAGGGTCTCATGGATCTTCACACGCCGTCGGTCCCGTTGAATTTTCGGCTATGCAAAGGCATCTATGCAGAACCGCGGCGGATCGCCTTCCAGCATCACGCAGAAATCAACGCCCATTTTTTGGAAGATCTCGACTTCATGCTTCAAAACGGCATCTACCCCGGCATCGCCACCCACGACCGGGCCCTGGTGGACGGTGCGCTGGCACTTATCGACCGGTACGATGTGCCCCGCAAGAGATACGAATTTCAGATGCTGTACGGTGTCGCCCCGGAACTGCGGCGCACCCTGGTCGATGCCGGACACACCATGCGGGTCTATGTCCCTTACGGCCGCCACTGGTTCGGTTACTCCACCCGGCGCCTCAAGGAAAACCCGAAGATTGTCAACAGCATCATTAAATCGCTCCTGCTGAGCCGATAAACCGACCCGATTCGCGCGATCGTCTTTCGACGGCGACGATCGATGGCTGACGGCAACCCCGACGGGAAAACCAAACCCGCCAGTCCGCTACGTGGAAAGATGACATGAAGGCAACCAAACGGATCGCCCTGGTGGCCCACGATGAACGCAAAGCCGACCTTCTGGCGTGGACCCGCCGCAACACCGCCACCCTCGCCAGGCATCAGCTGTATGCCACCGGCACGACCGGCAAGCTGTTGGCCGATCAATGCGGCCTCTCCATCACCCGTATGAAAAGCGGTCCGCTGGGCGGAGACCAGATGCTCGGCGCCATGATCGCCCAGGGAGAACTGGACGTGCTCATCTTTTTCTGGGACCCTATGTCGGCCCAGCCCCACGACGTGGATGTAAAAGCGCTGCTGCGCATGTCCGTTCTCTACAATATCCTGACCGCCTGCAACCGGGCCACGGCTGACTTTCTGATCTCCAGCCCCGGCTTCAACACCGTTTATGAACAGGAATTCAAGGATTACGGCGCTCATATCCGCCGCCCGATGTAGCTCACGTGCCGCCGGGGGATGATGCGAAGTGAGCCCCTCCGCGGCAGGCCGCGGCGAAGGTTCACCGTAAAGCGGAAAATCGATTTTCATTTAGCTCGCCAACCCCGCCGCAAACGCGGGGCCGGCGCTCACGATCGCGGTTCAAAAAAACGGAGGAAAAAGATGAAAGCGGACACCGGAACAACCACCCTGGAAATCTTTTCCGACTACGTCTGACCGTGGTGCTACTTCAGTACCGGGCGTATTGAACGGCTTAAGGCGGCATTTCCTATCCAGGTCAAATGGACGGCATTTCCCCTGCATCCGGAGACACCGCAGGCCGGACAGACCCTGGAAGCGCTGTTTGCGGGCCGTCCGGTGGATATTCCGGGCATGCTGGCCCGCCTGCGCCAGGTGGCGCGGGAACTGGACCTGCCCTTCGGGGAGCGCAAAATGACCTTCAACAGCCGGCTGGCCCAGGAACTGGGCAAATGGGCCGAGGATATGGGTCGTGGCGACGCCTTTCACCACGCTGTGTTCCTGGCCTATTTCCAGCGCGGCGAGAACATAGCCGACCAGCCGGTGTTGCTCCAGATCTGTTCGGAAATTGGGCTGGATCCGGAAGCGGCACGGGCAGTGCTGGATCAACGATCCTATCGTCAAGCCGTGGACCGGGACTGGCAGCGGTCACGCCAGAAGGAAGTTACCGCCGTGCCCACCTTTGACCTCGCGGGCCAGCGACTGGTGGGTGCGCAATCCTACGCGGCATTGGAAGGGATGGTTTTATCCGCGGGTGTGGAAAAACGATAGCCCGCCCGCCTGCGTTAATCCCTATGGCAGGGAGCTCCTCTTATGTCCGTGCCGCAACCCCGTTTCCATATCCCGCATGTACCTGTTATGAGTCGGGGATTCATGGAGAAAAGTATTTTTTCTGCAGGCATGCTGGTTTTATTCGTGCTGGTCTCTGCCGCCTGGGGCGACCTGAGCGGACGATGGTCCGGCAACGACGGGGGCACCTATTATTTGCGCCAGACCGGTGGCACCGTCTATTGGTACGGTGAAGCCGCCGATGCACAGCCGGAATGGTCAAATGTGTTTTCCGGCCGCATTTACGGGCCCCGTATCAAGGGCATGTGGGCCGATGTTCCCAAGGGGCTGACAACCGGGTCAGGTCGCTTGGAACTGGTCATAGAAAAAGGCGGGAACGAACTGCGGGTCGTGAATAAAACCGGCGGATTTGCCGCTTCCCGATGGACCCGCATAAAGACGGACACCTCCGCCGCCCAGCCGCTGAAGCAGCTGGAACCGTCCGGAAACGGGGATTGCATTCGCTTCGACCCGGCGGCCCTTAGCGTTCGACAGGTGAAAGGAAGGTGGAAGATCGTCGACGGCGGCCACTGGCTATTCGATTTCGGACCCAATCAGGCCGCCGCCCGCCAATCGCTCAACGTGATCCGTCACTACCGCATGGATCGCGCCTGCTTTGTCGGCCGGCCGAATCCGCTGTTTACCTATTTGCTGGCAAGAGGCGGAAGCCCGTCGGGTGTCATGGCCGGTGAGGATTGCGTGGCTTTTGACCCGAAGACAGCCAGGGTGAGCAACATTCAGGGACGCTGGAAGATCGTATCCGGCCGGCGATGGCTGTTCGATTTCGGCCAGAACCAAACCGAAGCGCGACAGGCCCTGGCGGTTATCCGGCGCTACGGCTTCAGCCAATCCTGTTTCGTGGGACGGCCAGACGCCGACTTTACCTACCTGCGCCGCTGAACGAAGGGGTCTCAGTCGTCGGCGATGGCCCGGTTGATGACGGTCGATGAGAAGCCCCGACCGCATAGAAAGCGGTAGGCCTTCTGGCGGCGTTTCCATGGATCGTCCTCGCGGTTCAGTCGAGAGGCTTTTTTTTCCAGCATGCGACGGGCGCTGAGCACCTGGGCCTCTTCATCACCGCAGCGGGATAACGCCTGTTCGATTGTCGCATCGTCAAGCCCTTTTTGACCAAGGGTATGGCGGATCCGCAAGGGGCCGTATCCGCTGTCGGACAGATGCCCGGCAATGACGGTGGCGGTTTTGGCATCGTCCAGATAACCCAGTTCCCGGCATCGTGCCAGGGCACCCTCGATGGCAGCACGGCCAAACCCCTTTTGGCGAAGTTTGACCCGCAATTCCTTTTGGGTGTGATCCCGCCGGGTCAGAATCCGAAAGGCGCTGTCCAGGGCCCTGGAATTCTCCTTATGCGGCACGCTGCCGGCTTGCGGGCAATCATCTTTCTTCATGGAATCAATGGCCGGCACAAACGCAGACGCAGGCCCCGGAATAAACCAATCGACATGGTTACCCATCTGATACGGGTTCGGATGCAAGTCGCACCGTTGTTTCCATAAGGGTGTGTCGGAGCCATTGACGCACCATCGAGGCCAGACGCAAAGGCAAATCGAGCGTGGCGATTCTTTTTTCCGGGGCCCAAAATAGTTGACGGATTTAACGGATTGGCATAGCCAATGTAATTATCACACCTGCAGAGAGGAGTTTTCATGGGACAACGATTCATCATGACCGCTTTTGGCAAGGACCGCCCCGGCATCGTTGCCGATGTAACTGAAATTCTGTATGAAAACGGTTGCAATCTGGAGGACACCTCCATGACCCTGATGGCCGGGGAATTCACCCTGATCCTGCTGTTCACCGCCGCATCGGCAGAAGTGGCCGGTCCGCTGTCCAGGGATTGCCGCAGGCTGGAACAGGAAAAAGGGATTTCCGCCTTCCTCCGCCCGCTGGCGCCAGAGGAAAAGACCAAACCCGGCAGCAGGGTCAAGACCCGTACCCTGCATGTGGAAGGTCTGGACCAGGCAGGCATCGTCTACAAGGTCAGCCGTTTCCTGGCAGACAACCGCATCAATATCGTCGATCTTAAATCCACGGTAAAGGCCTCCCCGGAAAGCGGCACCGCCCTGTACGTCATGGATATTCGGCTGCAGATACCGGCCGATGCCGCCATAGAACCGGTGGAAAAAGGATTGCGTGACGTTGCCGACGATCTTAACGTGGACATCACCTTGTCGGGCCGTTGACTCCGGGTTGTCGTTTTCAACACCCTGTTGGACGACCGTTAAGATTGCAGCAGACTCTGCCCGGTCATTTGCGCCGGTTGCTCCAGCCCCATCAGTTCCAGGAGTGTCGGCGCGATATCGCCCAGACGGCCTTCCCGCAGACGAACCCCCTTTCGGCTGTCGTCCAACAGCAGCAGGCGAACCGGATTGGTGGTGTGGGCCGTGAACGGTTTGCCATCAGGTCCGGCCATCTTTTCCGAATTTCCGTGATCGGCGGTTACCAGGGCGACGCCGCCCTTCTCCCACAGCTTGGTGACTACTTTTTCCAGGCAGCGGTCCACCGTCTCGCAGGCCTTGACGGCGGCGGCCAAGACGCCGCTGTGCCCCACCATGTCCATGTTGGCAAAATTGAGCACGATGAAATCGTATTTATCCGAGTCCAGCCGGGCGACCACTTCATCGGCCACCTGGGGTGCGCTCATTTCCGGTTTCTGGTCGTAGGTGGCCACATCCCTGGGGGAGGGAATCAGGCAACGCTCTTCGTTTTCAAACGGCGTTTCTTCACCGCCGTTGAAAAAATAGGTTACATGGGCGTACTTCTCGGTTTCGGCGATTCGCAGCTGGTAAAGCCCCTGGCGGCTCAGCACCTCTCCGAGAATCATCTCCAGGTGTACGGGACCAAAGGCCACGGGCAGGTCAAATGCTTCATCGTAAAGGGTCATGGTGGTGTAGCCGGAGAGTTCCGGAACCACCTGGCGAGCGAATCCATCGAAGTTCTTTTCGGTGAATGCGCGGGTGATCTCCCGGGCACGGTCCGCCCGGAAGTTAAAAAATACGATGCCGTCGCCGTCGGTGACCGTTCCCACCGGTTTGCCGCTGTCGTCGACCACGACCACCGGCTGGACGAACTCGTCGGTCTCATTACGCGCGTAGGCTGATTGAACGGCGGCCACCGGATCGGTTTCCGCCCGGCCACGACCCTCGGTATAGAGCCGGTAGGCCTTTTCCACCCGATCCCATCGTTTGTCCCGGTCCATGGCATAGTAGCGGCCGCAGACGGATGCAACGGCCCCGTTGCCGATGGCCCGGATATGCTCCTGCAACTGCTTCAGATAGCTAACGCCGCCGTCCGGCGGGGTGTCCCGACCGTCGAGGATGGCATGAACGAAGACCGTGGACAGTCCCTTGCGTTGAGCCATGTCCAGAAGGGCCAGGAGGTGGGTGAACTGGCTGTGGACGCCGCCATCCGATACTAGGCCCATCAAATGCAGCGCCGCACCACGGGCAGCGACCGCATCCATGATGGCACAAAGGGGGGCGTTCTCGAAGAAGGCCCCCTCTTCGATCGCTTTGTCGATGCGCATCAGGTCCTGATAGACGACACGGCCGGCCCCGATGTTCATATGCCCCACTTCGCTGTTGCCCATGATACCCTCGGGCAGGCCGACGTCCTTGCCCGAGCAACGCAGTTGTGTCGATGGGCAGCTGGATTGAAGCCGGTCAAGGAACGGGGTATGGGCCACCATGACGGCATTGGTGGGTTCATCTTTGCCGATTCCCCATCCGTCGAGGATAATCAGCATGTGGGTATTTTTGGGCATTGTATCTCCTCTATTCGATGAATACCGATTCGTCTACCTCGCAATCGTCATCCGGACAATCGAGCACCTGTTTGAGGCTTTCCGTCTGGATGCGCCGGGCATCCGACCACAGCCCCTCCAGATTGTAAAAACTGCGCGTGCTTTCGTAAAAGACGTGGATAACCACGTGCCCGTAGTCCATGAGCACCCAGTGGCCCTCCTTGAGGCCGTCGACACTCAGGGCCTTGATGCCCTGTTTTTTCAGATCGCGCTGGATATGTTCGGCGATGGCACTGACCTGACGGTTGGAGGTCCCGTGGCAGATGAGGAAGGCGTCCGCCAGGCTGGTGAGGTGGCCTACGTCCAAAAGGACCGGATTTCTAGCTTTCTTTCCAAGTGCTGATTTGACGTAAACGTCCAGTTCAGCATCACTTGTCTTCGTCATCGATAAAGTTCCTTTGTTTCAATATAAGCGTTGACCGTCGGCGGAACAAGGTCATGGATCTCTTTTCCCGCCTTGATTCGCCGCCTGATCTGGCTGGAAGAGATGTCGATCGGCCGGATCGGCAGCAGGTGGATCTTGTTTCCGGTGGCCCGCTGCCAACAGGACGTTTCTTCTTCGTAGCGATACGCTGCCGACAACCGGGCTCGGATATAGCCGTCCATACGGGCGACATCGTCGCCAGCTTGCATCCCGCCGCCGTCCACCTTTCGCGACACCACCACCGGTTGGACGGTTTCCAGCAGCCGCCGATGACGCTTCCAGGTATGAATCTCCAGGAAGGCATCCATTCCCATGATCAGAAAGAGCGTGGCACCGGGAAGGATCCGGGTGTTGAAGTGGTCCACCGTGTCGATGGTGTAAGACCGTCCTTCGCGTTGGATTTCGATGTCGGACAGGCAGTAGCGGACATCGGCGGGCAGGGCCAGTTGGATCATTCGGACCCGCTCGGCCGCCGGTGCCAGGAATGCGGGGAATTTGTGGGGAGGCACCCGGCAGGGGACAATGTAAATCCGGTCCAGGGAAAATCGGTGGAGAACCCGTTCGGCAACCATCAGGTGGCCCTTGTGGATCGGATTGAATGTTCCGCCGAATACTCCTGCTCGCATGGGTTCTTCCAGTGCCTGGCATTTTCCGGTGGAATGCGGGGGTCACGGCCCGAAGGCTACTCCCGAACCTGGCCGTCACCCAGGACCACGAACTTTTGGGTGGTCAGCTCGTGGAGTCCCATGGGGCCGAAGGCGTGCAGCTTGGACGTGCTGATGCCCATTTCAGCGCCCAGGCCCAATTGTCCACCGTCATTGAACCGGGTGGAGGCGTTGACCAGCACCACCGAGGCGTCCACGTCGCGGACAAACCGGTGGGCCCGGTGGTAATCGCCCGTGACAATCGCTTCCGTGTGGTTCGATCCGTATCGGGCGATGTGGGCCATGGCATCCTCCATGTCGGCTACCACCTTCACCGCCAGAATCAAGTCCAGGTATTCTGCGGGCCAATCCGCCTCGGTGGCGGGGGGGATGCCGGGAAGGATGGCGCAGGCTGCCGGGCACCCCCGAAGCTGAACACCGGCTGCATCGTATCGCCGGGACATGGCCGGCAGGAACGCGTGGGCCACCTGTTCGTGGACCAGCAGGGTTTCCATGGCGTTGCATACGCCGGGCCGCTGCACCTTGGCATTGTAACAGATATCTTCGGCCATTTGAAGGTCGGCCGTCTGGTCCACGAATACATGGCAGACCCCTTTGTAGTGTTTGAGCACGGGAATCCTGGAATTCTCCGCCACGAACCGGATCAGCCCTTCACCGCCCCGGGGAATGATCAGGTCGACGAAGGCGTCCTGGGCCAGCAGGGCGGTGATCGCCGCGCGGTCTTCCGTGGGGACCACCTGGGCGGCCTGCGCCGGCAAGCCGACCGATTCCAGGGCCCGGCCGATAATGCCGGCAAGGGCCCGGTTGGAGTGCAGTGCCTCGGAACCGCCCCTCAATATGACGGCATTGCCGGATTTCAGGCACAACCCGGCGGCATCAATGGTGACATTGGGCCGCGACTCGTAGATGATGCCGATGACGCCCAACGGGATGCGCATCCTCGACACCCGCAGTCCGTTGGGCCGCACCCGCGTTTCGCCCATGGTGCCCACCGGGTCGGGATAGGCGGCCACTTCCCGGAGACCGCCGGCCATGGCCGCAATGGTTTGCCCCGTGACGGTGAGCCGGTCCACCATGGCACGGGAAAGGCCGGCCTCCGCGGCCCGCTTCAGGTCTTTGCGGTTTTCCAGAACGACCGCTTCCGCCTGCTGCTCCAGCAGGTCGGCCATGTTCGTCAGGGCCTGGTTCTTTTGGTCTGTCGCGCAGCAGCCGATCACCCCGGCGGCCTGCCGGGCGTCGCGGGCCATTTGTCGGAGGGTTCGATCGATATCCATGGCATGTCCTCTACAAAAGGTCGCCCCTGATGGGGCACTGGAAAAAGTCGAAAACGCCGGCAGGGCCATTAAGACATGGGCGACGGCAGCCGTCAACATGTCAGGCGGCTTCGGGCTCTCCGGTAATCACCAGGTTGTCCCGGTGAATCACTTCATCGTATGTTTTCTGGCCGAGACGGGATTTGATCTGGTTGCTCTTGAGGCCCATGATGGTGCGGATCTCTTCGGCATTGTAGTTGACCAGCCCGTTAGCGATCAATTGGCGGTTTTCGGTAATCACGGCCACCGCCGCGCCCACGGGGAACTGACCCTGCACCTCGACAATGCCGCTGGGCAGCAGGCTTTTCCCGTTGTTCATCAGCGCCTTGGCTGCCCCGGCATCGACCGTGAGCGTGCCCTGGGGGTTGACCGTGTAGCCGATCCAGCACTTCTTGCGGTTCAGTTTTTGCTCCCGGGGTACGAAAAACGTGCCATGGGACTCACCGGCCGCCAGCCGGATCAGGATGTCCGGCCGGTACCCCTTGGCGATAACCATGGGTATTCCCGATGCGGTGACCTTGCGGGCGGCTTTGATCTTGCTCAACATCCCGCCGGTGCCCAGTGCTCCGGGAATATCGCCGGCAAACTTTTCGATGCTGCGGCTGTAGGTGGCCACCCGGGGAATCAGGCGGGCATCCGGGAAGACCCGGGGATCCTTATCATACAGGCCGTCGATATCGGTGAGGTTGATGAAAATGTCAGCATCCAGGAGCAGGGAGATCATGGCGGCCAGGTTGTCGTTGTCCCCCAGCTTGATCTCTTCCACCATGATGGTGTCGTTTTCATTGATGATTGGTACCACCAGCCATTCGAGCAGGGTGTTCAGGGTATTCCTGGCATTCAGGTAGCGTTTGCGGCTGACTAGATCGTCGCTGGTGAGCAGGATCTGGGCCACCTTGCGCTCATACCGGGCGAATGCCTTTTCCCACTCACGAATCAGGCCGGCCTGGCCGATGGCGGAAATGGCCTGCCGTTTGGGAATGGCTTCGGGCCGCTTGGGAAAACCCATTTTTTTCATGCCGGAGGCCATGGCCCCCGAGGAGACGAGAATGATCTGAATGCCCTGGTCCAGAAGCCGGCAGATCTGGCTGCTGATGGAGGAAATGGCATCGATGTTCAGGCCGTCCCGGGCGGTCAGCACATTGCTGCCCACCTTGACGACGGCCCGCCTGATGGCGTCACTCTTATTCTTCCGATTGGGCTTCATCCATCTGATCCAGCAGGTTGCAAAGGGTTTCGGTCAACCGGTCGAGTCCCTCGCCGGTGGCGGCGGAAATCGTCAGCAGGTTGCCCTTGCCGAAGGCCTCCTTGAACAGCGAGGCCGCATCTTCGGCCCAGGTCACGTCCATCTTGTTCAAAACCACAAGCTGGGGTTTTTCAGATAGCTTAGGGCTGTACTGATGCAACTCCCGGTTGACCGCATCGAGGTCCCTGAGCGGATGGTCGGCATCGATGGCGGCGGCATCCACCAGGTGCAGCAGCACCCGTGTGCGCTCCACATGCCTCAGGAACTGGATACCCAGGCCGGTACCGGTGTGGGCACCCTCGATCAAGCCGGGAATATCGGCGATAATGAAAGGCTCCCGGCGGCTGGTTCGAACCACCCCCAGGTTCGGTGTCAGGGTGGTAAAGGGATAGTCGGCGATCTTGGGTCTGGCGGAGGACAAGGCGGAAACCAGTGTCGACTTGCCGGCATTGGGCAGACCCACGACACCCACATCGGCCAGCAGTTTCAACTCCAGCCGCAGGTTCAGGGTCTGGCCGGGTTCACCCGGCTGCGCAAACCGGGGCGTCCGGTTGGTCGATGATTTGAACCGCGCGTTTCCCAACCCGCCCCGGCCACCTTTTGCAACGACAAAGACCTCGTCGGGTTCGACGAGGTCTTTAATGAGGTCTCCGGTATCAGCGTCGATCACCAGGGTGCCGGGAGGCAACTCGATGATCAGGTCCTCCCCGCCTTTTCCGGCCCGATTGTTGCCCTGGCCGCCGGACCCGTTTTTGGCCTTGTAAAGCCTTTGAAACTGAAGGTGGTAGAGGGTGCGCTTTTTGTTGGTCGCCTGGAAAATGACATCTCCGCCGCGTCCCCCGTCACCCCCGTCAGGCCCGCCTTTGGGAATGTACTTTTCCCGCCGCAAGCTTACGCATCCGGCACCGCCCTTGCCCGACTGGACGGTAATGCGTGCTTCGTCTATGAATTTCACGCTGCATAGACGCTGACCTGTTTACGGTCTCGGCCTTTTCTTTCATAGGTGACGACACCGTCGATCAGGGCAAAAAGGGTATAGTCCTTGCCGATGCCGACATTAACGCCGGGATGGATACGGGTGCCGACCTGGCGAACCAGGATGTTGCCGGCAAGCACCTCCTGCCCGCCATAGCGTTTGATTCCCCGGCGCTGGGCATTGCTGTCTCGACCGTTTTTTGAACTACCGGCTGCTTTTTTGTGTGCCATGGATTCCTCCTCAATAACAAAAGGGCACCGAACGGACATCCAGAGGTTCGGCAACCCTTGCAGGTGTTTCGGAAAAAGGTTTACGCCTCGATACGATCGATACGAACGGCCGTGAACGGCTGGCGGTGGCCCTGTTTGCGGCGATACCGTTTTCGGCGCTTGTACTTGAAGACAAGGATTTTCTTGCTCTTGCCCTGGGCCACGATCTGACCATGGACCGTTACCCCGTCTACACCGGGCTGACCGATCTTGACATTCTCGCCATCGGAAAATATAAGGACGTTGTCGAAAGCGATCGGCGACCCGACGTCGCCGGCGATCTTCTCAAACCTGAGGACATCACCTTCCGCAACCTTATATTGTTTACCGCCTGTAGCAACCACTGCATACATGTTTCTGCCCTCCTGTGAAAACAAATCGCTTTGTCCTGAATTCAAAAAATAAGAAATATTAAACTTTCCGGTACTGTTGTCAAGAAAAAACTGATCGGCCATGGGAATGGGAAAAGTCATGGACAAGAACGGACAAATCCCTGTAGTTACAGGACAGGCGTGCCGGCGTTTCCAGGAGAACAAAGGTGCTCACATCCATGCCGTTGCAGCGGTTCGCATGGTCTCAGACGAAAAGGAAGCTCCTCGTGACCAGTCAGTATCGAGACATCACCATTGTCAAAGACGGACAGCAGAGGTCCGAATCCATGGTTTTCATCGGAGAGGAGCCCCTCTCCATCCGCGTCCAGGGGTCGGCCTATGCCGTTGTCATGCGCACGCCGGGCGAGGAGAAGGCCCATGTTGCCGGTTTCTGCCTTGGAGAGGGCATCGTGGACGACCCCGGGGACATTACCAACATTGCCTTTTGCGATGGTGGGGACACCAATGTGGTCACGGTCACCCTTACCGCTGATCGGCGCACACAAATTGCCGATCACCTGGATCGGCGGACCTACATCAGCCAGACATCCTGCGGCATCTGCGGGAAGTCCATCGTCGCCGATCTGGTGCAGGCCCTTACACCATTAGATGACGGGGAGCCGCTGAACGGGAGGAGCGCTTTGGACCGTCTGCGCCATCTGGACGATTACCAGCCGCTGCGCGACAAGACCCGCGCCGCCCATGGTGCCGCCATCTATGACCATGCGCTCAACCAGTTGTCCGTTGCCGAAGACGTCGGCCGTCACAATGCACTGGACAAGGCCATCGGATCCCTGTTTATCGACGGGCGACTGCCACAGGCACGTCTGCTGACCCTGTCGTCGCGCATCAGCTACGAACTGGTCCAGAAAGCAGCTCGGGCACGGATTCCCGTCATCCTGGCCATTTCCAGGCCCACCGCCCTGGCCGTTGAGTTGGCTACGGCATTGAACATCACCCTGGCTTCACTGGGCAAGGGCGACAGCCTCATGGTCTACTGCAACCCTCACCATCTCGTGTGGCCGTCCGGCTAAACCGGTACCCGTGAAAAAGTGCGCGCCGCAAACGACATATCGCAAGTATATCAAATTAAAAAAAATTTAATTTGGCCAGAGGGATTTATGGGTCATTTGGTTTTTTTTAGCAGTCGGTCTTTGACGATATCGCTTTGGCTATCTGAAAACACGCATTTCAGGATTAAGCGCCGGCTACGAAAATGAAATCAGATATAGCCTCACGACTCAATCGCCCCCTGACCATCGGGCGTACCACGATCGATTGCCGCCTGGTCCTGGCCCCCATGACCCTGCTGGGACACATCGCCTTTCGGGAATTGTTGGCCGGTTTCGGCGGGTATGGCCTGCTTTTCGGAGAGATGTGCAGCGCCAAACGGATCCCGGGGGAAGTCCGCACCCGATCCGCCTATTTCAGCTGGCGGGATGCGGAACGGCAACACCTGATCATACAGATTGTCGGCGCCGACCCCACGACCATGGCGACGGCGGCCCGGATCATCGAGGAAAACGGCCTGTACGGGGTTGACCTGAACTTCGGCTGCTCGGTGGCCACGATCTGTAAACAGCGCTGTGGCGCGGCCCTGTTAAAGACACCGGACCAGGCCGCCCGCATCGTTGAGACGGTGCGTCGGGCCATTACCATCCCGCTGTTCGTCAAGTTTCGCACGGGGTGGACCGACGACCCGGACGTTCCGGTGGATCTGGCCCGCAGATTCGCCTCGGCCGGCGCCGACGCCCTGACCTTTCACCCCCGGGTGGCCCCGGATCGGCGCTCCCGCCCGCCCCGCTGGGAATATATTAAAGCGGTCAAGGACGCGGTGACCATCCCGGTGTTCGGCAATGGCGATGTATTCGATGAAACGGATTGCCTGCGAATGCTGGAGACCACCGGCTGCGACGGTGTGGCCATCGGCAGAATGGCCATTGCCCAACCCTGGCTGATGGCCCGGATGACCGGTTTGCTTTCACCAGACACCGGAATCTACCGACGCACGGCTTTTGCCATGCTGGATCTGATGAAAAAGCATTTCGACGACCGGCGGGCGCTAAGGCGGTACAAAAAATTCGCCCACTATTTCAGCGCCAATTTCAAATTCGCCCATAGCTTTTACACACGCATCGGCAGTGCCCGGGATCTTGAGGCCGTGAAGGGCGAATTGGAGACATTTTTCAGCAGCGACCCGGAGACGACGGCAAGGCCGAACATGAATTTTTTCCTGTAACCCGTCTGCGGTAATCCCACCGAAATCCTCATCCCAGACGGTTCCATAATACGTTCTATATCGAGGAACCGCCACCCTCTATGGAGCGGCATAGGTAGTGAAGCCAAGCCGGACGATGGTCACCGCCACGACCACCAGGAAAAACAGGCGCACGAACCCCGTGCCTTTTTGAACCGCGATAGCGAGCGTATTCCCTGCCGCTTGCGGCGGGAATGCCATGGCTGCACGCAAGTTCCTTCTGGGATACTATTTAGCAGGCTCAATGGAACAAAGGACAGATCAATTCTCCACTGCCCCCCTTAGGATTGCCTTCATGTCGGCAATATGCACCGCCGTCGACGGTGATGACGGAGACGGCTTTCCAGTGCCTTGACTTTCCCCGATCCATCAGGTTACAGTTTTGCGCGCACATCAAGACCAGGTCCACTTTTCAAAAAAGGCGCTGCACCTTCCCAACCGAGGCATATGAAACCAGATCGTGTAGTCGTTACCGGGCGGGGAACCGTCAACGCCATCGCCACCAACGTCGGGGCATTTGCCGACGCCCTCAAAACCGGTGTCTGCGGCATCGGCCCGGTGACCCTGTTCGACACCACCGGTTACCGCACTCACACCGGGGCCCAAGTCGACGATTTTGATCCCCGGCGGCATATCCCGGAAAAATACGCGTTAAAGCGCATGTCTCGGTCGGACTGCATGGCCATGGCGGCGACGCTGGAAGCGCTGGCGGAAGCCGGGTTGACGACTTTCCCGGAAGCACTCGCCGCTGACACCGGAGTGGTCATCGGCGGCGGGGCCGGTGGCATGCTGGAGTGCGAACCGGTGTTTGCCCGCTACCTGGAAAGCGGCGCCGACCGGCTTCCCGGCTCCCCGTTTGCCGCCTTTTCGTGCGCCTCCTCAGCCGACCACATTGCCACCCATTTAAGCCTCACAGGTCCCAAGACCACCTTCATGACCGCCTGTTCGTCCGGCGCTACGGCCATCGGCTATGCTGCGGATCTGATCCGACAGAAATCCGCCCAGGTGGTCGTCTGCGGCGGCACCGAACCCCTGTGCCGCATCACTTATTCGGCCTTCAACGCCCTGCAGGCAGTGGATCCCGATTACTGCAAACCCTTCGATCGCCACCGCCGGGGAATGAGTCTGGGAGAAGGCGCCGGCATACTGATCCTGGAATCGCTGGATCACGCCCTGAAAAGGAATGCCCGGATCTACGGCGAAGTGCTCGGCTATGGAATCAGCTGCGATGCCAACCACATGACCGCCCCGGACCCCCAGGCCACCGGGGCCGTGGGTGCCATGACCGCCGCCCTGGCCGATGCCGGCGTCTCCTCTAACGAGGTGGACTATATCAATGCGCACGGTACGGCCACACCGGCTAACGACCTGATGGAAATCCGGGCCATTAAAACCGTTTTCGGCGACCGGTCTCAACGGATCCCGGTCAGTTCCACCAAATCCATGATCGGCCATACGCTGGGGGCTGCCGGCGCCATCGAAGCCCTGGCCTGCATACTGGCCATCGAGCGGGAGTTCCTCCCGCCGACCATCCACCACGAAACCCCCGACGAGGCCTGCGACCTGGACGTCGTGCCCGGCCGCTCAAGGGAGGCCGCGCCCGACATCGTGCTCTCCAACTCATTTGCCTTCGGCGGCAACAACACCTGCCTGGTTCTGGGAAGATGGTCCCAACACGGCGGTGCCCGATGAGCCGGCGGGTGGTGGTAACCGGCATGGGGCTGGTTACGCCCCTGGGCATCGGGCGGAAGGCCTTTGCCGGCAATCTTTTCGATGGGGGATGCGGCATCCACCCCATCCAGGGATTCGACACCGCACCCTTCAGATCCCACCTGGGGGGCGAAGTCGGTAATTTTTCACCCGCTGACTTCATCGCCCCCCGCACCCTGCGGCGCATGGACCGCCTCTCCCAGATGGTCACGGCGTCGGCACGCATGGCTATGGACGATGCGGATATCGATCTGTTGGAAGCGGACCGAAAACGATTGGGCATTGTGATGGGAACGGCATTTGGCGCCACGGACGTGGCCACGCAGTTCGCCGGCACCCTGTTTACCGAGGGTCCCCGGCGGGTAAACCCCATTCTGGTGCCCAATACCGTGATGAACGCCCCGGCTGGCCACGCGGCCATCGAATTGGGGCTTCGGGGGATCAACACCACCTTGAACCACCGTGAGGCCTCGGCGGAAACGGCGATCGCCTTCGCGGCGGGTCAAATCCGGCAGGGACGCGCCGATGTGCTGCTGGCCGGTGGTGGGGATATTCTCTCGCCCTTCTTTTTCACCATGCTGGAACGCTTCAAGGGCTTGTCTCCCCAGGACCGTCATACCGAAGGGGCACGGCCCTTCGACCGCCATCGCAACGGGCCGGTGGTCGGGGAGGGAACCGGGCTGCTGTGCCTCGAATCGCTGGATTCGGCCCGCTCGCGCGGGGCGGCGATCTATTGCGAAATCGTTGGCTGGGGCATGAGCGGCACACCGGCACCGGCCAACGACTGGCCCGATGATCCGGCCGGACTGGTGGTCGCCATGCAAAAGGCCATGGCCCTTGCCGGCGTGCGGCCAGTCGATATCGACACGGTCTCTGCAGCTGCCAGCGGCGGCGTCAAGTCCGACCGGCTGGAGGCGCGTGCCCTGGAGCAGGTCTTTAAGGACGCCGAAACGCCGGCGGTAACGGCCGTCAAGGGCGCCATCGGAGAAAACTTCGCTTCCGGCGGCATTCGTGCCGCGGCCATGGTGCTCTCCATCCATGCGGGCATCGTGCCGCCGACCCTGGGCCTTGAATCCCCCATCACGGAATTGGATGTGGTGACGGCAGACGCCCGAAAGATGACGGTCAACCATGGACTGGTCAACGCCTGCGCATCCGGAGGCACCTTTGCCAGCTTGTTGTTCAGCAGGTACATCTGATGCGCCCCCTGTCACCACCGGTTTGCCGGTTCAGCAGCGCGAAATCGCCTTCTTGACGATCACACAATGTACGCCCGCAGCCGGCTGGTCGATGGGTGCAGCCTTTTGAAAAGGGATCGCAAAACGCATCGGCTGCCGGCGAAAGGAAAACCCGGTTGAACCCGCTTACGGATGTCGTTGTTATCGGTGCCGGCGCGTCGGGACTGATGTGCGCCATGGAAGCCGGCAAACGCGGCCGCCGGGTGGTGGTTGTCGACCATGCCCGGACACCGGGCCGCAAGATTTTGATGTCCGGCGGCGGCCGCTGCAATTTTACCAACCGCGAAATCGACCCCGCCCACTACCTCTCCCACAATCCCCACTTCTGCAAGTCGGCGCTGTCACGTTACACCCAGTGGGATTTTGTCGAATGGGTCAACGACCACCGCATCGCCTATGAAGAGCGATCCCATGGCCAGTTGTTCTGCGTGGGCAGCGCCCGCCAGATCCTGGACATGCTGTTGTCCGAATGCCACAAGGCCGGCGCCCGCTTCAGCCTGGACACGAAAATAGTGAAAATTGAAAGGCTCCCGGACCAATCATTTGAAATCCAAACCAGCCGGGGAATTTTTACCTGCCCGTCCCTGGTGGTTTCCACCGGCGGGTTGTCCATACCAGAGGCTGGCGCCAGCCCGCTGGGATACGAGATTGCCCGGCAGTTTGGCATACCGGTCCGTCCGCCGCGTGCCGGCCTGGTTCCGCTTACCCTCCAGCCGGCGGACAAGAAGGCTCTGGCCGGTCTATCCGGCATCGCCGCGAATGCCGTCGTCAGCTGCCGGCGGCAGTGCTTCCGCGAAAATATGCTGATCACCCATCGGGGGCTCAGCGGCCCGGCCATCCTGCAGATCTCCTCCTACTGGCAGCCGGGCGAGACCATTGCCATTGACCTGCTGCCGGACATGGACGTTGTGGCATGGCTGAAAAGACAGCAACAGCAGCACCCCCGCCGCCGGGTCAGCACGGCCCTTTCGGCGCTCCTGCCCAAGCGGCTGGTGGCGGCACGGATCCCTCCTGCCATTGCGGATCGTCCACTTCAGCAGCTTTCCCATACACAATGCAGAGAAATCGCCGCCCACTTGCAGCAGTGGACCCTGAAGCCGGGCGGCACCGAGGGGTACCGCACCGCTGAGGTCACCGTGGGTGGGGTGGACTGTGACGCCCTCTCTTCGAAAACCATGCAGGCACGCCGGGAACCGGGGCTCTACTTTACCGGTGAAGTGGTGGATGTCACGGGCTGGCTGGGAGGGTACAACCTGCAGTGGGCCTGGTCATCGGGATGGTGCGCCGGCCAGGTGGCGTAGCCCCGGCAATTGCACTTCACCGGCCGGGTTCAATCATTCGTCTCGATGAGCCCGTAAACATTCTTCGACGGCGGGACGCCCCGACATTCCGTGGAAACCACACACCGGCTGAAATGGGGTTGGGTTTGCCGGTTCAGGGCCACCAGAACCCGGGCCACGGTCTCGCTGATGGTGCCGGCGTCGGCCTGCCGGGTGATCTCTTCCAGAGCGGTGCGGTTGTCGTAGGAGACCGGGCGGTAAGGCCGCGGCGAAATCAGGGCGTCATAGACGTCGCTGACCATGACGATGTCGATCATCAGGTTGTCGATCGAAATGCCCAGCGGGTATCCGCTGCCGTCCCTGCGTTCATGGTGGTCCCTGGCCACCTCGGCGGCCAGGATCCCGGGATCCTGAAAGTAGTAGCTCAACAACACGTAGCCGGCCAGCGCGTGGTGGCGAATGTGTGCATGCTCTGCCTGGTTCAGCGGCTTCCCTTTGGCCAGAATTTCATGGGGAACGCAAAGTTTGCCGATATCGTGGGTGGGGCCGGCCATGACCTCCTGGAGTAAAGCTGCCCTGTCGTCGATCAGTTCACGGGCGATAAGGATGGAAAGGGCAAAGACAAGCAGGGTGTGGCGATAGGTATAAAAATCCAGCTCGCGAAAATGATAGAGGGATTCCAGCACCGGCTCAGGCAGGTCGACATCCCCGGCAATGGTGAGCAGTTCTTCCTGTCGCCGGGTCTCTTGAAAAATCAGGTCGTAGGGTGCAGCGGCGAAAAAGCCCAGCAGGTCGGACCTGATCTGCCGGTATTCCAGCAAGCGGCAGGTTTTAATGGCGGTGGTCTGTCCGCTGGACAGCGATTCCATGACCCGGCGGGTCAGGCGGGTTCCCGCAGCCAACAATGTGTTACCCCTGCGATCGGTTACCCCATGGGTGAGTCGATAGTCCGGCATGGGGTGCTCCCCCCCTTTTCAGCTTTTTACCCGTGTCATGTACTGGCCGGTCTCGGTGTTCACCCGCACCACCTCTCCGGCGGTCATGTATTCGGGCACCAGCACGGACACCCCGTTGGACAGGGTGGCGGGCTTGTTTCGGTTGGTGGCCGTGGCCCCCTTCATCACCGGAGCGGTATCCACGATTTCCAGATCGACGGTCTGGGGCAGCTCGATGCACAGGGGGTGACCGTCCCTGAGCAGCACCGTGATGTTTTCCAGGCCGTCGATGAGCCATTGGATCTGCCCTTCCAATGTCTCCTCGGACAGGGTGTACTGCTCGTAATTTTCACTGTCCATGAAGGTGTACAGGTTCTGGTCGCGGTATAGAAAGCTCACCCGGCGTTTGTCCACCGCCATCTCTTCCAGCATATCGTTTCCCTTGTAGGTCTGGTCCAGTTTCTGCCCGGTGATCAGCGAGGCGTATCGGACCTTGTAAAGGGTGTTGGCCCCCCGGGCCGACGGGGTGTGGACATCGATCTGTTTGGCCTGGTAAGGATGGTTGTCGATATTGATAATGTGACCTTTCTGAAGGTTGCTGGCTTTTGGCACGGATGTTCTCCTGTGATGTTCACCGCTGCGGGTAGTTGGGTCAAATGGCCGGATCCAGGTCATCGGCTGGCAGCCGGCTGGCACAAGATCCATAACGCAAGACGTTGTCAGTAAAATTGGGTGCCAACGGGGTTGGCCCCGGGGTGGAGGCGTGCAAAAAACCCCGACGGCCGACCGCGCTGTCCGAAAGCGTCGGCACAACGCCTATATATCGCTTATCCGGGTTCAGGGCAATACGGTTGACGTTTAAATGGCCAGCCACCATCTTAGCACTTACGCACATGGGTTCACCCGCAATCGTGGGTGTATTCGAAGGCCAATCACCAGGCTGGTAGAGGATAAGAGTGAACAAGCACCCCATTTTAGAAAAACTGATGCAGACTGCGCTGAGCCCCGAGCAACACGCCCGCCTTTATGGAATGATCGCCGCCACGTTTCAATCCGCCATCGAATCGCGATCACCGAAAAATCGTCCACCGGGAAAAGCGGGACTCAGGGCCGAAAAAGGCTACTACCGCCTGCTGTACCTGGAGGAAAGTTTTCGCGAAGCGGTCGCCCCCCATCAACTTACGAACCCCGATGCCCCTACCTGCGATTGGGCGCCCATGATCGACATCGTGCGACAACTGACAGATATCCCCGAACTTCGCTGGGAAATCCTGGAAGGGATCGAGACCGCATTGAATGAGATTGCGGATCCGACGCAAACCGTTGAATGACATCCGGTTGAGTATTGCAATCGACCTGTGCTATGAATCTTGCTGAATGCTGAATGGCCACCTTCGAAAGTATCCGCCACCATGAAAAACATCGGCGCCTCCCACGAAAACCTGGACCACCAGGTTTACCTGATCGTCAAACAGATGATCACAGACCGGAAGCTGGTGCCCGGGGAAAAGATTCCCCAGGAAAAACTGGCCTCAGAGCTTGGCATCAGCCGGACGCCGTTGATCAACGCATTAAAATTTTTAGAAAAGGAAAAACTGGTCGAGGCCAAGCCGCGGCGAGGCTTCTTCGTGCGCGCCTTCACCCGCGATGAGGCTGTCGGCATCTTCGAACTCCGGGAGGTTCTGGAAGGCCTGGCCGCCAGACGGGCAGCCGCAACCCTGACGGAAAAAAAGAAAAAAACCTTACGCGGCTTCTTCAGCCAGTTTCCTGACACCGAGCCGGTGGCAGACAGCCGGGCATATGCCGAGGAGGATCGCCGTTTTCATCTTTACATCTCGGAAATCGGGTCGCGTGAATTTCTAAAAAGCATTCTGGAATCCTTCAACATCATCAGCTTTTCCTACCAACTGGTATCATCGGAAGGGTTAGTGCGCCGGCCGGATGAAACCCTGGCCGAACACCGCGCCATCATCGAAGCCATCTGCAGCGGCGATGGCAACACGGCCGAAAAAATGATGCGGCGTCACTTTCGTCGATCCATCCGCCACCTGACCACCGGGTCGCCGCAGCCGCCACTGGCCGCACCCCCAAATGAATGTCAAACCGGTCGTCTCCCCGCATAACCCATCATGGATGGTTAAATGGTTTTTTAGGGTTTACAGGATGTCCGGACCCGACTTATTATAAAGGGTGTTGACCCGATGTTTGGAAAAACCGCTTATCCTATCTCGATCCGTTTGCGCCTCTCCTCAAGGCAGGCCGTAACCCGCCGCTTCGATTGCACGTTTGATGACATGCGTTTCCGTTGACCACGATAATAGATTAACAGACCGTTGTTAATGTCCCCTGCGATAGATCGCCATCGGTGGACAATTGAGGGTGGTATCGTTGAAAATCAAGAGTGATGAATAACAGCCCGATGAAATTACCGATGTCCGGCCTTCAGGCGGAACGGCCCGTCTGAAGGCCCTTTGCATGACCGCCGCTTGTCTGGATGACGGCAAAAGAATGGCTTTTGCCCTCCAATGGAAAAGGAGGTGTGGGATGGTAATTGTAGGAACTATCCGATTCAAGCCGGAAACGGCCAAGGACATCGGCAAGCGCTTTATGGAATTGGCGCCGGTGCCAGAGTACATGAAGCTGATCGGTCCATTTGTAAAAGCAAAAATGGACGGGACCCATGGACTGGAAATTTATGAAGTGGATGAATCTAAGTTGGCTTTGGGCATGGAATATGTGTCCAACCGGTACATATCCTTCTATGGCATTCCGGATTTTAACTTTACCGCCGAGATTCACTACAGCGCCCAGGAAGCATTGAAGATGGTTGGCCTGGCCTAAGCCCGCTGCATTCGGGTCCGGCAGCGTTCGGGAGATCCATTCCGCAGGCTGCCGGATCGCCCGCCCGGTTCACGCCACCGGTTCATCGATCCGACAGAACATCTTCACATTCGGGCTCTGTGCCTGCCTGAACCGGTATTCCGGGCGGCTCTCCTGGACGAATCCCAACTGGCTGTACAACGCTTCCAGGCGGGGGTTGTTGGTCAGGGAAATAAAGCGCGTATACCCCTGCATCTTCATCAACGACATGAAGGATTTCACCGTATGCACGCCCACCCGCTGGTTGCGAAAACGCGTGGATATGGCCAGTGCGCCCAGCTCCACGGTCTTGGCGTCGATGACGATCTGCTCGACACAACCCACCACGATGCCGTCGATGGCAGTGACGTAAAACCGGTGCCGGTTTTTGTTCAGGTAGGCTTTGGTTCGCGGCTTCAAAAAACCCGAACGCCGGTACATCTCAAGGATGCGGTGAACGATCGCCACCTCCTCGTCGGTTTGCACCTGACGGAACGCCTCCTGGAAGTTGTTGGCGATGAGGGTGCCCGCCCCTTCCACGGTGAAGAGCTCGTGCTTGATGACGTTTTTGCCCGCCGCCAGGATGTGCACGCGGTCACACTGACCCGCCTCGATCTTGTGGCAGATGCAGGCCAGGGCGCCCTTGAAGTTGACGTTGGCGATCAGGTCGCCGAAATCCTCCAGTGATTCACGGACCCGGCCGGTGGTGATGGCGTTGATCTTGTTCGCCTGGCGGTCAATCAGATACCGGCGTTCCAGAAAAATGACCTTGAACATGGATTCTTGATGATTGAGCACCGCATCGTAAAAATCGTTTTCCGGAGGAACCCGGACAATGGCGGTCGCCGGCAGTCGGTTTTCCAACCGGGTGGTCAGCTTCTGGTTGGCGAAGCGATTAGGCATGTTGTGCAGCAAGGTGGTCCCGGCGCCGTGGCGCGCCAGGAATTTGATGTCGGTGATAATCTCCTGGAAGTGATCGCGCAGGATGCCCTCCCGACAGGCAATAAAGACCTGCCGGCCGGCAAGGGCGCGCGCGTATTCTTTCAGGTAAAGTCTGGGCATGGCGGATACAACCGGTGATTTCAGTTCTTATTAAATGCGCATGGTTTTATGAATCTTTCCCGACGTCGCTGACGAACAGGTCAGATCCGTGTCCGTTCAGAAATGGTCGTTTTTGGTTCAGGCCAAGTCCGCAGCGATGGTGAAACCGCAGGCGTAGCAGCGCTACGTCGAGGGTGTCACCAGATTGAGAACGCCGGCCTGGGCCGAAAAAGGCCATTTCCGGATGGACTCGCCTTAGAAGTCGTGAATGCCTGTATAGCTCTGCGGCGTGATCGCCAGCAGTTCCTTCTTGATCCGTTCGGCCACATCCAGGGTGTGGATGAACGCGACGATGGCGGCCTGGTCGATCGCGGCGTGGGTGCGGGTCAGCGCCAGCAGGGTCTCATAGGGATTGGGGTAGCCTTCGCGCCTCAGCACGGTCTGGATCCCTTCGGCCACCACGGCCCAGTTGCTGTCGAGGTCTTTTTTGAGCGCGTCCTCGTTGAGGATCAGCTTGTCCAGCCCGCGCTTGAGCGACTTGAGGGCGATGAGGGTGTGGCCTAACGGCACGCCGATGTTGCGGGTCACCGTGGAGTCGGTCAGGTCCCGCTGAAGGCGGGAGATGGGCAGCTTGGCCGAGAGGTGTTCCAGCAGGGCGTTGGCTATCCCCAGGTTGCCTTCGGCATTCTCGAAATCGATCGGGTTGACCTTGTGGGGCATGGCCGATGAACCGATCTCTCCCTTCTTGATGGTCTGTTTGAAGTAGTCCATGGAAATGTAAGTCCACAGGTCCCGGCACAAGTCCAGCAAAATGGTGTTGATCCGCTTCACGCCGTCGAAAAAGGCGGCCAGGTGGTCGTAGTGTTCGATCTGGGTGGTTACCCGTGAGCGGTGCAGTCCCAGCCCTTCGTTGACCAGCCGGTTGCCGAAGGCGATCCAGTCGATGTCGGGATAGGCCGCGTGGTGGGCATTGAAATTTCCCGTGGCGCCGCCGAACTTGGCGGCAAAGGGCACGGCTGCCAGCAGCTTCATCTGCTGGCTCAGCCGATCCACGAACACGTATATCTCCTTGCCCAGCCGGGTGGGCGAAGCGGGCTGGCCGTGGGTCCGGGCCAGCATGGGCACCGGCTTCCATGCCCGGGCCTTGGCTGTCAGGTCGGCCACGGTCGCTTCCAGCGCCGGCAGCATCACGGCCTGCCAGGCCTCCTTCAGGGAGAGGGGCACGGCCGTGTTGTTGATGTCCTGGGAAGTCAGGCCGAAGTGGATGAACTCCTTGTAAGCGGACAGGCCCAGCCGGTCGAAGGTGGCCTTGACGAAATACTCCACCGCCTTGACATCGTGGTTGGTGGTCTTTTCGATCTCCTTGATCTCGGCTGCATGGTCCATGGTGAACGTTTGGCAAGTTTCGCGCAGTCGGTCGAACACTGCCGGCTCGATATCCGCCAACTGGGGCAGGGGCAGCCGGCACAGGGCGATAAAGTATTCGATTTCCACACGGACCCGGTAGCGGATCAAGGCGCCTTCGCTGAAATAGTCGGACAGGGGGGCGGTGGCCCTCCGATAGCGTCCGTCCACAGGGGAAACGGCAGTAAGGGGGGAAAGGGTCATAGCACCTCCTCAATAATGTCCGGATATACAGGCAGCATAAAAATCGCTTTTAACGCATCGATGGTTGAACGTATTCTGATCCAGGACGCTTATAGAAAAATGACCCGGCAATGTCAAACTCACCCGATTGGGTGTATCAACGCGCGATCGCCTTCCCGCAGGCGGTCTTCCAGCCGGGTAAAGCGCTTTTCCGTTTTGCTGGTGTTCACGGCGATGGCCAGCGCCCGCCGGGTACCCACCAGCACCACCATCCGCCGCCCCCGGGTGACGGCGGTATAGAGGAGGTTGCGCTGGAGCAGAACATAATGCTGCGTCATCACCGGCATGACCACCGCCGGGTATTCAGAACCCTGGGATTTATGCACCGAGACGGCATAGGCGAGAACCATCTCGTCCAGGTCCGAAAATTCGTAAGCCACGGCACGGCCGTCGAAGTCGACAATCAGTTGCTGCAGATCGCCCGCAATGGCAGTAATTGTGCCGATGTCTCCGTTGAACACATCCTTGTCGTAATTGTTGCGGATCTGCATCACCTTGTCATTCAGTCGAAACCGTCGATCCCCCCGCACAATGCGGTCTTCTCCGGCATTCAGGGCGTCCTGAAGCTGCCGGTTCAGATTGCCCGCACCCAGCAACCCCCGGTGCATGGGAGTGAGCACCTGGATGTCACTCGACGGATCGTAGCCCAGTTTAGGCAGCCGTTCATTGACGACGGTAATGATCGTCGACAACGCATCTTCCGGGGATTCGCGCTGGATGAAAAAGAAATCGCCGTCGCTCGCATTGTCGACCACGGGCATCTTACCGCTGTTGATGCGGTGAGCGTTGACGACGATCCGGCTCTTTTGGGCCTGCCGGAAAATTTCGTTGAGCGGCACCGTGATCACGGCCTGTGACGCGATAATGTCCTTGAGCACACTGCCCGGGCCCACCGACGGCAGCTGGTTCACGTCACCCACCAGAATCAGGGTGGCATGCGGTGGAACCGCTTTGAGCAGGTGATGCATGAGCAGCGTGTCGATCATGGAGGCTTCATCGATGATGAGGAGTTCGCAGGCTAATGGGTTGTCCTCGGATTTCTGGAATCCGCCATGGGCCAGGGAAAACGCCAGCAACCGGTGAATGGTTTTGGCCTCGTGACCGGTGGCCTCGCTCATGCGTTTGGCCGCCCGTCCGGTAGGTGCGGCCAGCAGAATCGATGTGTCTCTTCTGGAGAAAATCTTCAAGATGGCGTTGATGATGGTGGTCTTCCCGGTGCCCGGTCCCCCGGTAATCACCATGACCTTGCTTTCCAGGGCCCTTTTTACCGCTTCCACCTGCCGGTCGGCCAAACGGATGGAAAGGCGTGTCTGCACCCATGCCAATTCATCCGCCACGTTCATCAGTGAGACCTGGCGGGGTGCATGGATCAGGGCCCCCAGCCGTTGGGCGATCCGGGTTTCACACAGGTGAAATTTGGCCAGGTAGACCGCTCGGCTGCCGTCGGGCAGCTTTTCCATGACAACCTGCTCCCGTTTGCATAGGGATTCCAGGACACCATCCACCATTTTAGATTCCGTCTGGAGGGTATCGGCGGCTTTTTTCATCAACAGGGTGTCAGGGTAGTACACATGGCCCTCGTCCGCCAGTTGATGAAGCACGTAGAGGATGCCGGCCTCGATTCTAACCGGAGCATCCTTGGCGATACCCATTTTTTCGGCAATGCGGTCGGCGGTGACAAAACCGATACCGAAAATATCCGTGGCCAACCGAAAGGGATTTTCCCGCACCATGGCAATCGAACGGTCGCCGTAGTGTTTGAAGATTTTTATCGCATAGGCGGTGCTGACGTTATGGCTCTGCAGAAAAAGCATCACCTCACGGATGTCCTTCTGTTCATCCCAGGCGGCACGGATCATGGCTACGCGCTTTTTGCCGATGCCTTCGACTTCGGTCAGTCGCTGTGCATCGCTGTCGATTACCGCCAGGGTCTCTTTTCCGAAATGGTCGACAATGCGCTCGGCGATCGTGGGCCCGAGTCCGCGGACCATGCCCGAACCCAGGTATTTCTTGATGCCGCTGACAGTGGCCGGCACACGGGTCTGGTAGTGCACGACCTTGAACTGCTCACCGTATCGGGGATGTTGCGCCCACACCCCCTGCATCGTCAGCACCTCCCCGAGGGTGGGCGCCATGAGGCTGCCCACGACGGTGACTAGGCCGGGCCGGTCGGAGACCTTCACCTGGGCAATGGTAAAGCCGCTCTCGTCATCACTGTATGTGATCCGTTCAATCTGACCGGTAAGAAAATTTAGATTGGCTTGGGCGGTCGGCGTGCTATCGCTTTTAAAGGCGGCCATCGGCAATCACACCCAGTCCGGCAGCCGGATCTCCGAGGGATCCAGCTTGTCGGGAATGTAGCATTTGATGTCGATCACCGGCGTGTCGTTGCGGGCGTCGATCGAATCGATATGGATCGTGGTCCCGGTGACGGATAGCACCCGGCAAGCCGATAGGCCGAGCAGATTGGGGCGCACCGGTGCGTGGGTGGCAAAGACACCGGTGAGCGGGTTGGAGGGGTTTTTCCTCGGGTGCACCTGGAGCCGGCCGCGGTCTGTGGGATTGTCGTTTTCGTGAAACCAGTAGCAGACGATGATGTGCGAAAAACCCTCCACCCCCAGGAGGCCGTCCTGGAACGCGGGGTCGATCTCGATGCGGACGGTACGGTCGGTTTTACGGATCCATCCGATGGGATGCACCTGGAATGCGTCGTTCATGGCCGTCTCCTCGTGAATCGATGAATAGCGGTTTTATACAATCAACTTGAAACCCGATGATCAAGAAATATATTATACCCATTCACACAAAAAACCGGACTGGCCGGCCGTTGAACCCCGATAGTCAGCGAACCCCGTGTGGCTTGTTTGGCCGATGCAGAAAACTGCAGAGCACCGGTGCGGTGTTGCATGCAAGCGGACTGTCCATCAATGGTGATTCTTGCGAATGCAAGGTTGCACTTGATTAACCTGCTGTAATTAAATACACTTATTCTCATGGGTTATATTTTCGACTTTCACGATGCCAAACGCTACCACCAGTGGATGCAAAAGCGCAGGAACCGCTTGGCCGCCGACCTGGAGAGCCGCCTCATGCTGAGCATGCTGGATCCGGTTGCCGGTGAGTCGGTGCTGGACATCGGCTGCGGCACCGGGGCCTCGATCGAACCGCTGTTGGAGAAGGGCCTCGACGTGACAGGCATCGATCCCTCCCCCTACATGCTGGACATTTTGTCCTCAACGCTTGGCAACCGCGTCTCTCTGTATCGCGGGTTCGCCGAAGATCTTCCCTTTGACGATAATTCTTTCAACCATGCCTGCCTGTTTACCTGCCTTGAATTTGTGGACCACCCGAAAAAGGCCCTGGCCGAGGCCTTTCGGGTGGCCAAGGACCGGGTGTTCATCGGATTCTTGAACCGCTATGCCCTCACCGGCATCGGCCGGCGGGTGCAGGGTATATTCACCCCGACCATTTACAACCGGGCCAACTTCTTCAGCGTCTGGGAAATCAAAAGCATGGTCCGGGAACTGATGGGACCGGTCCCGGTCTGCTGGCGCACCGTCTGCCAGTTTCCCGGCCCCTGGGGAGCCTGGATGAAGCAGATCGAAGGTTCAGGCCTGGTCCAGCGTTTCCCTTTCGGGACTTTCGCCGGCATCGTCGTCACCCTGGTACCCCGGTTCCGCACGCGCCCCCTGGCGATCCGGTACCAGCCCAAAAAAGTCGGCCGCATCGCAGCCGGTACGGCAGGCTGTTCCGGTATGTCCCCATCCAACGGTTTTGACGATTCCGCGCACTTAAGCGGCGGGCAATGCGCTCACACGATCGGCTGAACATATGGCTGAATTTGGTGAGAATCATTTGACAAAATATTCAAATAACTGTTTAAACTAAAAAATTCTGTTTTCGGGCAACCGGTGCCCACGGCCGGCGAAGCCACCCCGAAAGGAAAGGAGCCCGCCCCCCGATGGAAGCCTGGCTCTACGAAACCCTGCAGGATCAGCGGGTCCGATGCCGGTTGTGCAGCCACATGTGTGTCATCGGCAACGGCAAACGGGGAATCTGCGGGGTGCGGGAAAACCGGGACGGCGCTCTGGAAACACGGGTTTACGGGCGCCTTATCGCTGCCGGCGACGACCCGATCGAAAAAAAACCGCTTTTCCACCTGATGCCCGGCAGCCGGTCATTTTCCATCGCCACGGTGGGCTGCAATTTCAAATGCCGGTTCTGCCAGAATGCCGACATCGCCCAGATGCCGTCGGACCGCAACGGGATGGTGGCGGGAGATGAAGCGACACCGCAGCAGGTGGTAGCGGCCGCCGAGCGCAAGGGATGCGCCAGCATCGCCTACACCTATACCGAACCGACGGTTTTTTTCGAGTTCGCCTGCGACGCGGCGCAATTGGCCCACGGCCGGGGGGTCAAAAATGTTTTCGTGACCAATGGATACATGAGCGCCGAGGCGCTCCAGCGGATCAGCCCCTGGCTGGATGCCGCCAACGTGGATCTGAAAGCCTATAGTGACGACTTCTACAAACGGCAGTGCGGGGCCCGACTGGAGCCGGTGAAGGAAACCCTGCGGCGAATGAAGCGCCTGGGAGTCTGGGTAGAGGTCACCACCCTGATCATTCCGGGACTGAACGACGATCCCATGGAGTTGTCGCGCCTGGCAGCCTTTATCGCCAAAGACCTGGGCGCGGAAACGCCCTGGCACGTGAGCCGTTTCCACCCCACTTACCAACTGACGGATCGCGGATCGACTCCGGTTTCGACCCTCATCCAGGCCAGGGATATCGGAATGACGGCCGGGCTGAAGTATGTCTATACGGGCAACATCCCGGGACAGGGCGGCGAAGACACCATCTGTCCCGGCTGCAGGCAAACCGTTATTGCCCGCCGGGGGTTTCATATCATTGACAACCGGGTGCAAAAGGGCCGATGCAGCGGTTGCGGAACGGTCATTGAGGGCATCGGGATGTAAGGAGAAGCATGTCAACCATCGGGAAGCTCAATCTGGATCACCTGGTCGGCCAGCAGGTGGGCACCTCCGTGCTGCTCAAGAAGATCGGTCACGGCGCCATGTCCGCCGTTTTCGTGGCTTTCCAGAAAACCCTTAAACGGCAGATTGCCGTCAAGGTCCTTCCCAAATCCCTGATGACGGAAAAAACCGCCGCTTTTTTCCAGCAGGAAGCCGAATCGGCCGCCATCCTGATGCATCCCCACATCATTCCCATTTATGAAGTGGGCGAAACGGAGGAATTTCTCTTTTTTACCATGCAGTTGGTCAAGGGTAACGAATTGTCCTACTTCATCCGCCGGACCCAGAAGAATGTCATCCCTTCCAAACGGTTCATGCCGCTGCCGACCATTATATCGCTCATGCTGAAAATTCTGGATGCCCTGGCATATGCCCACGACAACGACATCGTCCACCGGGATATCAAACCGGACAACGTCATGATCGAAACGCATTCCAAGCGGCCGCTGATCACGGATTTCGGTGTGGCCCGGGTTTCCCGGACCACGAGCAAAAGCGACCGGCTGCTGCTGGGCACACCGATGTATATCGCACCGGAACAGATTCTGTCGGGCACGGTCGACGGTCGTGCGGACATGTACAGCGCCGGGGTGATGATGCTCGAAATGCTCGAGTCCAAGCTTCCCTACCCGCCCTATCAGACGGCCATGGATCTGCTCAAGATGAAGCTCGCGTTGAAAGACCGGATCTTTCAGCAGCGGCCCTCCGAGGTCCACCCCATGGCCAACCGGGCCTTGGATGAAATCCTCTTCAGGGCCCTGGCCTTTGACCGGGATCAGCGCTACCCTTCATGTCGCGAGTTTGCATCGGAACTGGACCGCTTTTCAAAAAAATTGATGACATCATCTTCAGCCAGGTGAGGACGCCATGCCAGTAGACGCCGCCACGAAAAACCAGCTCTCCCAATTCGGACGCACCATTGCCCTGCTGTTCAATCGCTCCATGATGTATCAGCCGAACCACCCGTTTGTGGAACAGTCCATCGACATGTTTTACGATGGTGCCGTCAACCTGTTGAAAATCATTTCGCCGCTGGTGTTTATTCTCAATCGCGAGGAGTTTTTCGTGGACGAGGAGCCTCTGGATCCCCGTCTCAACGTGGGGCGTCTGGTGATGCTGTTCAAAAATAACGGTATTCAGTCCATCTCCATCGAACCCGGCCTCGAGAAACGGGAGGTCAAGGTCTTTTTGGAGGTGTTCAGCGAAATCACCAAGTACAGCGGTGCCGAGGGATTCAAAAAAGCCATCTTTGCCCGGGGGGTGTCCAGTATCAAGGTCAACCACGTGCGCTATAAAAAAGTGACCGACGATGATGAGGTGATTTCCCGTGACGCGCTGAAGGATCTGACCCCCCAGATGATGGCCGCCGAGGACGAGGCCAAGACCCGTAAGATGTTCATGGACACGCTGCTGGAGAGCGTGCTCACCGAGGAGTTCGCCAAAACCCTGAACATTGAATCCCTAATGGCCAATCCGGGCGCCGTGTCCAAAAACATGATCCAGGCGGACCTGGAAAGTGTTTCAGCAGGCGGCGGCGGTGAAGGACCAGGTGGCGGCAGCGGCACCGGGGGTGCTTCCGGCGGCCCGGGTGAAGGAACCGGGACTGGAGACGGCCGCGGCGGGCCGGGTGAGGGCGGGACCGGTGACGGCAGCGGCGGGACGGGTGCCGGGGGAACGGGTGCCGGGGGAACGGGTGCCGGGGGCCACGGCAACCTGTTGTTTCAGCAGTTGGAAGTGATGCGCATCGAAGTGGACAAGCACCTGAAAGGTAAAGGCGACGTGGCCATTGCCGATCTGGCCGGTGCCGTCTTCGACATGAAAAAACAACTGCTGGAAGGCATCGAAGCCCAGAAGGCCATGGGTGTCGCCTATGAAAACGAGGCGGCCATTCTGGAGAATGCCAACGAACTCACCGATCGGGTGCTCATCCAGCTGGTGAAAGACGAGTACCAGCAGGGCAGGATCACGCCGGCCCGCATGGCCCATATCCTCAGGCGACTGGTGCCCGAAGCCGCCGAACTCAAGCGGCTTCTGCCCAAGATAAAAACGGCACTGCTGGCGGAGGGTATGTCCCACACGCAGTACCTGGAGCTGATACAGGCCTTGGGCAAGGAACTGGAGAGCGAGGGCCTGGCCAACATCCTTCAGGAGAGCGGTGAAGAGATCGGCGTGGACGGCGATGAGTTGATCGCGGAATTCAAGAATAACCCGGAACAGGCGGCCCAGTTGATTTACCTGGCCGCCGAGATCCGCAAAGGCGGCGGTGACGAGGATGCACTGGCTGACATTCTGGCCGGTTACGTGGAGCAGATGGGCGGCCAGATGGCCATGGACCAGGTCCAGGACAAAGACGATCCCGAGCATCTGAAAAAGGTGGTGGGAAGCATCGAGTCCACCATCGTCAGCCAGCTGGGCAAGATGGATGTGGGGGGCGATGTCATCGCCAAGCTGGAAGACCGCCTCAACGCCCGGATGGAAACGGTCCTGGCCCAGATGCGCACCGAATGGCTAAAGGCCAAGGGCCAACCGGATGAAGGCGGCGGGACCGCAAAGCCGCACAAGGTTCTCAGTGTGCTCCAGACCCTGGAACAGAGCGTCAGCGAACACGACGAACTGGGGGAAATCTTAAAGATCGTCCGCACCAAAGTCGAAGCCGGTGAAATCGATGAGAACGACTACAAGAAAATCCAGGATGAGATCGCCCGCCAGAAGCAGCTGATCAAGGACAGGGAGGCCAACCGGGTCATGCCCACCGGCGTGATCAAAGCCAGCGCCATGGCCTTTATCCTGGAAAAGGAGATCGCCCGGGCCAACCGCTACGACTACTCCTTTTCCGCCCTGGCGTTCTCCATGGTGCGGATCAAACCCCGCGCCAAGGTACCGGCCGGCGCCATCAACAACGAAATTCTCATAGAAGCCGTGCTGGCCCTCTTGGCCGAGACTTTTCGCGAGGTGGACATCGTCGGTCAGCTGGGAAAAAATACCATCGTGGCCGTGCTGCCGCTGATCGGCCGCGAAGATTCCAAAAAGGCGCTGAACCGCGTGATGAAAGTGCTCCAGGACGCGCCCATCGATGTGAAGGGCATCCCCGTGGACTTCAAGTTTGCGGGAATTGCCATCAGTTTCGACGGCGAACACACCCCGGACGGCAAAAGCTTCATCCGGGTGATGTCGGGCCGGCTGCAGGATATGGCCAACCGGTTGAAAAATATCCAGTCTTTCATGTAGCGGCCGGTTGACTGCGGCTGACCCGTTGCCGCCTTGGGGAATTATCTTGTAACCCTTCGACGTGTATTTGCTCTCCTTTCACATGGTCGTGTGAATTGACGGTTCCGGCTGTAGGTGCCTTTCAAGCGCACGTTAAGCGGTCGACAACCCCTGTGGGGTGCTTCGCGTAATTTCACCTGACGCTGCCGGGATCATGCCTGTTTTTAACCCTCCCTGCGGTAAGCCGCGTGGAATGTTATGCCTGTATCGGCAGCGCTTCGCAGCAGCGTAGGGAAAAAAGCCGATTTTCAGTTCGCTTGCTAACCCCGCGGCAAGCTGCGGGAATCGGCTCGCTGACGCGGTTCAATTTCGGGAAGGAGCGTTTTTCCATGTCCACCAATTTGTCCAGGCGGTCTTTTATCAAGGCCGGCCTGATCACGGCCGGCGCGGTGGCGGCCGCCGGCGTCCCCCGCCCGCCCTCCGCCAGGGCTGCCGACGCGGAACTGTGCACCCTGTTGGATCTTCAACAATGCATTGCCTGCGGTGCCTGTGTAGAGGCCTGCCGGGAGGTCAACGACACCAAATTCCCCGCGCCGATTGGTCCCATGCCCGATATGATTCCACGCAACAGAGTCAAGATAGCCGACTGGTCGGCGGCGGAACGGCGCAGCATTGATGACCGGCTGACCCCCTATAACTGGCTCTTCATCCAACCGGCTGTCGGCGAATACAACGGGGAGGATTTCGAAATCAACATCCCCCGGCGCTGCATGCACTGTCGCAACGCCCCCTGTTCCAACCTCTGCCCGTTCGGTGCCGCCTTTACCCAGGACAACGGCATCGTGCGCATTCATCCGGATGTTTGCATGGGGGGCGCCAAGTGCAAGGCGGTGTGCCCATGGCATATTCCCGAACGCCAGTCCGGCGTGGGGCTGCACCTTGACCTGCTGCCCCAGTATGCGGGCAACGGCGTCATGTACAAGTGCGACCGCTGTTACGACCGGATCAAGGCAGGCGAACGGCCCGCCTGTATCGATGTCTGCCCGGAAGACGTCCAGCAGATCGGCCCCCGGCAGGAGATATTGGAAAAGGCCCATCAGCTGGCCAGGGAAATGGACGGGTATATTTACGGCGAAACGGAAAACGGCGGCACCAATACGATCTATGTATCGCCGGTGCCCTTCGATGTATTGAACCAGGCCATCGAGAAAGGGCCGGGCTCGCCCCATCTGGCACCGGCTCCCGATGCCATGGCGTCGGCCAACAACATGGCGCTGGCAATGGCCATTGCACCGGTGGCCGGTGTGGCCGGTGCCGTGGCGCGATTCATGAGTCTGGGAAAATCCGATGGCGGCGGGAAGGAAACGCAACATGAACGCTAAGCCCGATCTTGTGCTGAACGTGCTGTATGGAATCGCTGCGGTGGCAGCCCTTTTTACCGGCTTCGGCAACATGCCCTTGTGGGGACGGTACTATGTTGCCGATGTCCCGGGTCTGGGATGGTCGGGCGACTTCTTCATCAACGTCAATGTCCACATTCTCGCCGGAAGCCTGCTGCTGGCCATCGGCGCCTATGCAGCCACCACTTTCCTGGTCATGAGAAGATCCCATTCCGGCGGACTGACCCGATCCGGCAGCATCAGGGTTTTTCTTCTGGCATTGGCCCTGGCCACGGGCATCCTTATGGTTATTAAAAACCTACCGGGGGTTCATTTTCCAATGACAATGTTGATAATTTTCAATTTTTCCCACATGGCAGCCGCCATGCTGTTCATGGTCGCGGCCCTCGTGGCCTTGATTTTCAAACAGCCCTGGCGACAGCGCTCCTAAACCGACAAATCCCGACCCTGCCAACGCATAAAAACGACGACGCCGTGTTCAGGTGCATCCGTTTCCTCCTCTGCGATGAGCGGCAAACCGATAGTGCGCTATTGCACATAGGAATGCCTTACCCTTGCTTTTTTAGCATTTCCAGTTACAATTACCCCATCTGCTTTTTTTCGGCGATAGTAAGCATACTGTCGGATTCACTTGCCTTGCCGCCATTATAACCCGTGTCAGGAAATGAAATATGGAAAAAATGCGCCCCCGTGTCGTCTTCTTTTTTTTACTTGCCTGCATCGTTTCCGCAAGCGTCCTGGCGGCCGGCGGGCCGCCGGCCGATACACCGGCTTTTCCACCCGGCCTGGAGAGTTACGGCGATGGGGAGATGGGCGGTATCATCGACATCCTGGTCAACCGCATCCGTTACGAACCGTTCAACCTGGTGGCGTCTCTCATTTTTCTGTGTGCCATCATCCACACCTTTCTCACCGGCCGTTTCATGGTCATCGCCCATCGGTGGGCACATGACCACGAAGAGAAGATCAAGAAAGGGCTGGCCCCCCGGGATTCGGTGCACCACGGTGCCGAACTGTTTCATTTCCTCGGCGAAGTGGAGGCTGTGTTCGGCATCTGGGCCGTGGCCCTGGTGGGCGTGATTGTCCTGTTTTTCGATTGGCCCACAGCCAAAAGCTATATCCTTTACAAGGTGAATTTTACCGAACCGATGTTCGTCGTGGTGATCATGACCCTGGCGGCCACACGCCCGATCCTGCAAATCACCGAACGATTCATGTGGAGAATCGCCAATCTCCTGGGCGGCACGCTCAGCGCCTGGTGGTGGTCCATTTTGACCATCGGCCCCATTCTGGGGTCGTTCATCACCGAACCGGCGGCCATGACCATTGCCGCCATGCTGCTGGCCAACAAATTTTATGCGCTGGCACCCTCCAGTCGGTTCAAATATGCCACGCTTGGTCTATTGTTCGTCAACATTTCCATAGGCGGCACGCTGACCAGTTATGCGGCACCGCCGGTCCTGATGGTGGCGGCGCCCTGGAAATGGGACTCGGTGTTCATGTTGACCCATTTCGGCTGGAAAGCTGTGCTGGGCATCCTTGCGGCCAACCTGAGCTATTTTCTCATATTCCGAGGCGAATTGAAGGCACTGCAGAAAACCTTTGCCATGAACAGCCTCAAGGATGAAATTCAGCGGCGCTATCTCAAACGGGCCGACGTGGAAGAGATGATGGACCAGTGCATTGGGCGGGTCGAGGATCGCTTCCATTTTGTGGAGACTTTTTCCGATCAGTTGAAAGAGGTCGGCCGGGAACTCACCCAAAGCCTGGCAGTCAGGGCCATGGCAGATCTCGAAGGCAAAGGCATCGATCCGGACCTGGCCCGTCGGGCGTTTGAAGAACGCAATCAGGAGATCCAGCTCAGACGCATGCGCCGTGCCCTGCCCGGACTTCTGCCGCCTGAGGATCGCCCGCCTTTCCTGGACCCGGACTGGGACCGCCGGGACGACCCCGTGCCGCTGTGGGTGACCCTGGTTCACATCGTATTCATGGGATGGACCATTATCAATGCCCACTATCCACCGTTTTTTATCCCCGGGCTGCTCTTCTTCTTGGGCTTTGC
This sequence comes from Desulfosarcina sp., assembly GCF_055467485.1. Classification (NCBI taxonomy): domain Bacteria; kingdom Pseudomonadati; phylum Thermodesulfobacteriota; class Desulfobacteria; order Desulfobacterales; family Desulfosarcinaceae; genus Desulfosarcina; species Desulfosarcina sp. Next base: position 66,702 of record NZ_JBUOIV010000020.1, read on the forward strand.
CCAGGTCACTGCGCCTTATCAAAACCAGCTGAGCCTCAAACCGGCACTGCTGGTGGGCTTTTTCCTCGGCGGCCTGGTGATCCACGGGGGTCTCCAGGGATGGTGGATTGAGCCGGTGCTGGGCAATTTGACCGAGGTTCCCCTGATGCTGGGTGCCACCATCCTCACGGCATTCAACGACAACGCGGCCATCACCTTCTTGAGCACCCTGGTACCCAGCTTTTCAGAGGGGATGAAATACGCGGTCGTAGCCGGAGCCGTTGCCGGCGGCGGACTGACCATCATCGCCAACGCCCCCAACCCCGCTGGTCTGAGCATCCTCAAATCCTTTTTCGATGAAGAAGTGTCACCCGTTGCCATCTTGCTGGCAGCCGCCCTGCCAACGGCAATTGTGTGGCTGATTTTTCTCTTTTTCTAAGTGGAGAACGCATCATGAAAGGTTCTATGACGGGTCACAGGGGGGTGCTTGTCTGCGGCCTGCTGGTTTTATCGTCCTGCAGCGCCAAGCGGCCAGTGTTTTCCCCAACGATCATCTCTATACGGTGGGAAAAACCCAACCCCGGGCGGATGTGGACCAATGCATGGACGAGGCCGACGATTATGGATTCAAAAACGAGGCTGGCAAAGCGGGGTGCGGCAGGGTCGTAAAAGGGGCAACCCTCCAGTGGTGCTCTTGACGCCGATGATCCAAACGTGGTTTTCGAAATTTATGTGGATCGCTGTCTCAGGGAAAAAAGGCTACGAAGTAATCGGTTGGCAGTTACAGGCAGACTGAAAAGGAAAAACGCTCACCATGTCCCGAATCCCTTTCCAAATCCGCCAGCTCCTCATGGCAGTGGCCATCGCACTGGTGCTAGCGGCAATCGGGTGCAGCCCCACGCCTAAATACCAGAGAATCCCCGCGGAGGAGGTTCCGGCGGCTGAGGAGCCGCTATCGGGCGAGCTGCTGCGATTCAGAACACCGGTTTCCCTCAACGGATCATTCTGGAAAGACGATTCGCTTTTTCTCACGTATAGCGATGGCCGGCGCGACTACTATGGCCGGGTATCCGCCGAAGACCAGGTCAACCTGTCCATTCACCAAGAATGGTTCCCCGTCTTTCAGGTCAATGCCCTGAGTGATCAGACATACAAGGAAAGTATAGACGGATCTGAGAGGATTCAGCATCTGGATGTGCGGCATTGGGATGCCTTGAAAAAAGCCATCGCCGATGCCCTGGTGACCCCCATTCAGCCGGGAGAAGGACTTCTGATCAATAACCGGGACGAGGAACTTTTCATCTACCGCCGACCGGACGGTACCCTGGACCAATGCCCATTGATGGAAAAGCCGGCCCAGATCAAACTGGCGGAAAATTACCGTTTGGAAAGCCTGGTTGAACCGATTTTCGACTTTCTCAACGACTACCTGGATTCCATCGGAGAAACCAATCCTTACCTGGTTTTTGAGACCGGTGAAACCGGCCCCTATGCCCGGCCATTCGCTTTCGTGGACCGCAATGAAAAGCGGTTTCATTTTCTCTCCCTGGAGCCTTACACCTTCGGCTCCATGCCCAGCATGCCCGTGACCAACACGGGCAAGGCGGGATGGCATTTGTTTGCACGCAGCTACTTTTTCGAGCTGTTCAACCGGCCTGTCTCTTCATTGTCGCGCCTCGGCCTGTTCCTCTATGACACCGCCTGGGATGCCACACGCGGAATCTGGATCCGCACCTTCCGTTTCCCCGACATCGAGGATGCGGACATCCCTGCCCTTCACCAGGGCGAAAGTATGGATCGCGACGGGTGGGAAGCCCGGCTTGACCGGATTGTGGGGACCGACACCCGCACCAGCGGACGGGTTGAACTGCTGGTCGGCGGGGATCAATTTTTTCCCCGGCTGGTCGATGGCGTCATCGGCGCCGAGCGGTCCATCAAGCTGCGCACCTACATCTTCGACCGGGACGACTATGCCGTCCGATTGGCCGATCTGCTCAAGCAGCGGTCCAAGGACGTCAATGTCCAGGTGATGCTTGACGGCCTGGGCACGCTCATGGCCCAGAACAAGGCCGCCGGGTCCATGCCGCCGGACCACGAAGCACCGCTGGGCATCACCCTCTACCTGACCGACCGGTCCAAGGTGCGACTGGTCAGCCTGACCAACCCCTGGTTCACCGGAGATCACACCAAGACGACCATCATCGACAGCCGCAAGGCCTTTATCGGGGGCATGAACATCGGGCGGGAATACCGCTGGGAATGGCATGACCTGATGATGGTGGTTGACGGTCCGCTGGTGTCGGTGATCGAGCGCGAGTTCGACAAGACCTGGGCCCACGGCCAGATCCTGGGGGATGTGATCTTCTCCGGTTACGTGCTGGCCAACCCGCCCAAACCCGAGCCCCCACGGGGCTACCCCATCCGGGTACTGCGGACCCTGCCCTACGATTCCCAGATATACCGGTCCCAGTTGCACGCCATCCGCCAGGCCAAAGGCTACATCTATGTCCAGAACGCCTATTTTTCAGACACGTCCATCATCCACGAACTGGTCAAGGCCCGGTTGCGAGGGGTGGACGTGCGGGTGATCATTCCCATGGAGGGCAATCACGGCATCATGAACGCCAGCAACGTGACGGCGGCCAACACCCTTTTGAAATACGGCGTACGGGTGTTCACCTACCCGGGCATGTCACACGTCAAGGCCGCCGTCTACGACGGCTGGGCCTGCCTGGGTTCGGCCAACTTCGACAAGTTGAGCTTTCGCGTCAATAAAGAGATGAACCTGGGCAGTTCCGACCCTGGGTTTGTTCAGGACCTGCTCGACAGCGTGTTCACACCCGATTTCGAGGCCGCCGTGGAACTGACCCAACCCCTGCCGGCCGGGTGGAGCAATACGATCGCCTCAATCATCGCCAGCCAGCTGTAACGGCTCGACAATCCCGCCAGCCGAATCGACGGCCGGGCGTACAATCGTCTCCGGATTATGTTGCCAGTGTCACCTTTTTTCAGAAATCAGGTGACAACTCATTGGATTCCGTGTATTTTTGACCGGTTTTTGCTAAAACCCTTAACCGCCGGCAACCGGTTGAACACGATTCACCCGCAGCTGGTCATCGGCAAGACCCAGGTATGGAGAAAACCATGGCTTATCGGTACGATCACCCGGACAATCTGGTTTCACTGATTGAGGACAGCGTAGCCAAATTTGCCGACAACCCCCTGTTCGGAACCAAGAATGCTGCCGGTGAATACGAGTGGGTCACCTACTCGCAGGTGGGCCGGCGGGTGGACAACCTGCGGGGCGGTCTGGCGCGCATGGGTGTGAAAAAAGGGGATGCCGTGGGCATCATCGCCAACAACCGCACCGAATGGGCGGTCTGCGCGTTTGCCGCCTATGGTTTAGGGGCGCGCTATATTCCCATGTATGAAAAAGAATTGCCCAGGACATGGCAATACATCATCAACGACGGCAAGGTCCGCCTGCTTTTCGTCGCCACACCCGAGATCCTCGCGCAGGTAGGCGGTTTTGCGGACGCAACGCCGGGACTGGAAAAAGTGCTGCTCATCGATGGCCAGGGCGAGAACACCATGCAGGCGCTGGAACAGATGGGCCAGGCCCGACCGGCTCCGGCCCTACACCCCGACCCGCAGGATATCGCCGTACTGATCTATACCTCCGGCACCACGGGAGAGCCCAAGGGCGTGCTGCTCTCCCACGGCAACTTTACCACCAACTTCCAGGCCGGAGGCGCCCTTTTCCCGGAACTGGGCCCCCACAGCCGCAGCCTGTGCATCCTGCCCTGGGCCCATTCCTTTGGCCAGACGGCCGAGCTGTACAATCTGATTCAGTTCGGCGGTTCCATGGGGTTCATGGGAGACGTGACCACCCTCGCCGAAGACATGGGCAAGGTGCGGCCGACCCTGCTGGTGGCGGTTCCCAGGGTTTTCAACAAAATCTACGATGGCCTGTGGGCCAAAATGGATGAAGCCGGTGGACTGGCCAAGGCCCTGTTCACCATGGGCGTCGAAAGCGCCCGCAAGCGTCGCACACTGGCCGAAGAAGGCCAATCCAGTTTCCTGACCAACCTGAAATTCAAGCTGGCCGACAGGATCGTCTTTCGCAAGATCCGGGAGCGCTTCGGCGGACGGCTGATCACCGCCATCACCGGCAGCGCCACCATGAATGTGAAGATCGGCCATTTCTTCAGCGACATGGGCATCCCGGTGTATGACTGCTATGGCCTGACCGAAACCACGCCTGCCGTGACCATGAACTGTCCGGCAGCCCACCGCCCGGGAAGCGTGGGCCGCCCCATCGACCAGGTGACCGTGGAGATCGACCGGCTGTTCCTGGACGAAGGCGCAGACGACGGCGAGATTATCGTGCACGGCCCCAATGTGATGCAGGGCTACCACAACAAACCCGACGCCACACGCGAAGTGATGACCACCGACGGGGGCTTCCGCACCGGCGACAGGGGCCGACTGGACAAGGACGGCTTCTTGTTCATCACCGGCCGCATCAAGGAGCAGTACAAGCTTGAAAACGGCAAGTACGTGTTCCCGGCCGCCATCGAAGAAGAGATCAAGCTGCTTCCCTGGGTGGAGAATGCCATGGTTTACGGCGATGGGAGGCCCTTCAACGTCTGCATGATTGTTCCCGATTTCACGGCACTGGGCAGGTATGCCAGGGAAAACCAGCTGTCTGAGGATCCCTCGCAATTGGTAGCCAGCGCCATCGTCCAGGAAATGATCGCCCGCGAGATAACCACTTTCCTCAAAGGCAAGTTCGGAGGCTACGAAATCCCCAAAAAATTTGTGATGCTCCAGGACGATTTCTCACTGGAAAACGGCACCCTCACCCAGACCATGAAGCTGAAACGGCTCAGCGTACTGGAGCGATACCAGGATCGACTGCAGGCCCTTTACAGCTGAGGCACCCCCCACCCAGCCGCTGCGATAAAGCATGAATCCGGACTGCGATCGGTCCGCTGCATTTCCAGATGTCATCCGTCGCCGCTCAATAAGGGTCGCGCACCCCATGCCTTGACATGCTGGAATCGAATACTTAATTGTTCGTAACTTGCACGTTAGTAAATTTGACGGGACTGGAAAACTACTCAGTGATTAAGTGGCAATAGGTTATTCCGGCCATTGTTTCTGTTGGCTGTCATATGCGCTGCAGCCGACCCAAAAGCCGGTATGTCTCCACTCAAGCCGATGAAAACCCCTGCCGAGAGGTGTCAAGCCGCGCTGTTAGGTGTTTGCATCCAAAGGAAACGATGATGACGAAATGGCTGAGACCCTTTGAACATACGATCATCCGGGCGTTGATAGCCATGATGGCCCTCATCATACTCATTTCCACGATCGAGCTGGGTTATCTCCTGGTCAAAGACATTGTCAGCCCTCCGGTGTTCTTTCTTGAAATTGACGAGTTGCTGGATCTTTTTGGTTTCTTTCTGCTGATCCTCATCGGCATCGAACTTCTGGAAACCATCAAGGCCTACCTGCAGGACCAGGTCGTTCACTCCGAGATCGTCCTGGAGGTGGCCCTCATCGCCATTGCGCGCAAAGTGATCATTTTAGACCTCAAAGAATACGACAGCACAGTGGTCCTCGGCATTGCGGCATTGATCATAACGATTTCAGCAGCTTACTATATCGTTCGGCGGAAACTTCGCATTGATCTGGCGGGGGACCATCCGAAGCAAACCTGAAGCCGTATTGGGACGGTTCGGGAAAAATAATTAGGAGGTTTTCGGGAAAGGCTCTGGCATCTATGAAATCCTGGAGAAAAAGGGGACTTGTTTTCGCGGCCGCCTTGATTGGGCTGCTGCTGGCAATTGTATTGCTGAAGCTGGTTTTCGTCGATTTTGTCGTTGATTTCTGGTGGTTTCAATCTCAGGGCTTGGCCATGTATTTCCTGATGCGACTGGCCTATCGCTACTTCGTCTTTATCTTGTTTGTCGCCGTGTTCTTTGGAATTTTTTACCTCAATTTCTGGGCTGCATCGCGCGTCATCGGGGTAGCCGAAAAATCCACGGACAAGAATGAAAGAAACCTGATCAAAACCCTGCACAACGGGTTGCGTCGCATGTACATCCCTCTTTCCCTTCTGATGGCATTGCCGATTGCCGCGCCCATGTATGCCCACTGGGAAAAAGCCCTGTTGTTTCTTTTCGGCAGCGCCAGCGGGACGACCGACCCGCTGCTGGGCAAGGATGTCAGTTTTTATCTGCTCTCCCTGCCCGTTCATGCCCTGATCCAGAAAGAAGTTCTCGTGGCTTTCGCCATCCTACTGGTGGGTGTGTCATTCCTCTACTGGTACGAAAGTCGCCTGCTGGCCATCCAGGAGCGCTCGCTGCCGCGCATGGCCCGCGTACACGTCAGCCTGTTGGTCTTGGTGACAGTGGCCATCATTTGCTGGGGATTCCTGCTCGATCGATACGACCTGCTTTACGAAACGGTCAACCTGCCGGTCTTTTTCGGCCCCGGCTATGTCGAGATGCGCATCGTTCTGCCGATGATTTGGCTGTCCGTGATATTCCTGGCAGCCATCGGCATATCACTGGTGGTTGGCTTCAAGCGCAAGGCGGGATGGAAGATGTCGGCGGTATTCGGCCTGCTCTTTGCGCTCAGTGCGATGGGTAAAAACGCTGACTTCATCAACGACATGGTGCGCAAATATATCGTCGCCCCCAACCAGATCGCCCGCGAACGGCCTTACATCGATGCCAACATCCGATCGACGCTTGCTGCCTATGGACTTGACACCGTCCAGACCATGGACTTCAAGACCCAACAAAAGCCCACCTTCGACGCCGACGATCCGGCACTGATACGCCGTCTGCAGAACATTCCCGTCTGGGACCGCGAGATGCTGGGCGGCGTCTACGAGGAACTCCAGGGCATTCGCACCTATTACTCGTTTCCGACCATCGACGTGGACCGCTACACCGTCGACGGCAGCTACCGCCAGGTTTATCTGGGCGCCAGAGAGATCCAGTTTTCCAAGTTGCCCGAATCCGCACAGAACTGGATCAATCTCCACCTTCAGTATACCCACGGCCAGGGCGTGGTGATGATTCCGGCCGCCCAGGCCGGCGACGAATTCATGACCTGGCTGATCAAGGACATCCCCCCACGCTCGGACTTCGGCTTGCCCGTCAACCGGACATCCATTTACTATGGGCTCGAGGACAAACCCTATGTAATCGTACCCAACGACGCCGGAGAGATCGGCTCCCCGGTCGGCGACAATGAAGCTATCGTCCACTATGACGGCCAAGGTGGGGTTTCCGTCAGTTCGCTGTGGCGCAAGTTGCTCTTCTCCATGTACTTCAAGGACCGCAACATCTTTTTTACCGCCAAGACCAACGATCGCAGCCGCATATTGTTCCGCCGCAACATCCTGGATCGGATCGCACACATCACCCCCTACCTGGAACTCGACAAGGATCCCTACATCGTTTCGACGGCCGATGGTCTGTTCTGGATCCAGGACGCCTATACGACCGCCGACAATTATCCTCTGGCCCCGGCGGTCGAACCGGGGTTCAACTACATCAGAAATGCGGTAAAAATAGTCGTGGACGCTTACCACGGCAAGGTCACCCACTATATCTCCGACAGCACGGACCCCATTATCAACGCCTATCGCCGCATGTATCCTGGCGTTTTCCGACCGCTGGCGGAAATGCCTGCGGAGCTTCGAAAACACATTCGCTATCCCCGGGATATATTTTTGACCCAGGTGGCCATCTATACCAAATATCACCAGCGGGATCCGGAACGCTTCTATCGCCAAGAGGATATCTGGGAATTTTCGAAGGTGCCCCAGGGCCGGGATCTGGTTCCGGCCAACCCTTACTACCTGACCCTGGATCTCATCGAACCGGGCAAAGATGACTTTCTGCTGTTCATGCCCATGGCGCCATTTGGCCGCGACAACCTCCGGGCGCTGATCATCGCCGGCAGTGACGGCGACAACTATGGAAAAATTTTCGCTTACCGTTTTCCGAGAGACCAGCAGGTGTATGGTCCCGCTCAGGTCCACTCCCTGGTCAACCAGGACATCGTCATTTCCGAGCAGTTCACCCTTTGGGATCAGGAAGGCTCCGAGGTGCTCTTAGGTAAAATGATCATCGAGCCCACGGCCGGTTCCCTACTTTACATCCAGCCGGTCTACCTGCAGGAGGAGGGCCAATTGAAGATTCCTCAGCTGAAACGCTTGATTATGGCATTGGACGATGCCGTTGTCATGGCACCCAGCTTGGAGGAGGCCGCGGTGATGCTGGAAGCGGAACTGGCCCGCAAATCGGTTCGCCGGGCGCGTCCGAGGCCTGCGTCACCACCGCCTGGAACCACCACAGCACCGCCAACCGAGAACGCGGCACCGGCAGCAGACGCACCTGAACGGCCGCCGGCAGCGCCGAAGCCCGGCGGTTCCGGCGAATCGCCCACGGACCGCCCCTATCAGGAGGATGCGCCCCGGTCCTAATGGGTCCCGGTGATTGTCTGCACCACGCCGAACGCGGCCAAGGCCGTGTGGCGGGCGCCTGCGACGCTCTTAAATTCTTGACATCGATCGAAAAAAGACCCACAATTCAAGATCATCGATGTCAGACTGGGTCCCTTGTTCCAAACTGCAACTCTGACATTCTCAGCTGTCACCCTCGACCGGCTCAGTGCCACCGCGGTGCCGAGTATGACACACACCAAGCGGTCATCGGCTATCAGGTGCCAGTCATTTGAACCGATATCTCACGCGCCCGTCTGTAAAATGGCGGTCGCAAAGACGTCTGTGCCGTCCCTGGAGGAGGTAGCCATGATTAAACGGATCCTGGTTGGATTGGGCGGAACCCCATTTACCAAGGTGAGCACCCAGTGTGCCACCGAATTGGCAGGTATGCACGACGCCCAAACCACGGGTGTGACCGTGGTGGATCTCAGCAAATTGGGGAAGGTGGGACCGGTGCCGGCAGGCGCGGGCATTTATGCCAAACGCATGCGCGAGCGGCAGGCGCGCGTCACGCGCGAAGGAATCGAGGCGGCCATTGACGCTTTCAAAAGCCACTGTAGCGCCCAGAAGGTGGTCTGCAGGCGCATCGAGTATGAGCAAAAGGACCCGTTTACGGCCATGATCGCCGAAGCCCGGTACAACGATCTGACGATATTCGGCCTGCGCAGCATCTTCGACTATGGATTTACCAGCGATCCGGACAAGGCCATCGTCAAGCTGGTCACCCAGGGAGTCCGCCCGATCCTGGCCGTGGCCGACACGTACCGGCCAGTCAGAAAAGCGTTGATCGCCTACAGCGGGTCCATGGAGTCGGCCAAGGCCATCCGCCACTTCCTGCACCTGAAACCCTGGCCCGACGTCAAGCTGCACATCGTGCATTTCAATGAGGGTGCTGACGCAGAGCCCTTTCTGGTCAAAGACGCGGCAGACTTCTGCCAGGCGCACGGATTCGAGGTGCAAACCGACACCCTGGATGGCCAGGCGCGCAGCGACCTGATGCCATTTGCCCGGGAGGTCGACGCCGATCTGGTGGTGATGGGCAACAGTGTTCAGAAAACCCTGATCAAGCAATTGCTTGGTGACACGGTACTGGAAACCATCAAGTCGGCCGATCGGCCGCTATTTTTGTCCCAATAGCCAGCCCATGCAACATCCAGAAAACTCAGCCCAAGCCGCCGGCTTCAGCCGCATCGGCCTCGTCTCCACAGCCCTGCCACTGCTGTTGTTTGCAGTGCTGTGCTCCCTGTGGCCCCAGGTAGCAAGGGGAGGCATTTACGCCGTAGAATGGTCCTGGGTGCCCAGCCTCGACATCTGGCTGCGCTTCCGACTGGACGGCCTCAGTCTCCTGTTTGCCCTGATCGTCACCGGCATCGGGTCTCTGGTCACCCTTTTCGCCGCCAGCTACATGGCCGGCCATCCGCACACCGGCCGCTTTTTCGTCTACCTGCATACCTTCATGCTGGCCATGCTGGGTATCGTTACCGCGGACAACCTGCTGCTGCTGTTCGTTTTCTGGGAAATCACCACCATCTTCTCCTATCTGCTGATCGGCTTCGACCATGAATCGGACACGACCCGCGACAACGCCAAACAGGCATTGTTGGTAACGGGTGGCGGTGGGCTGGCCCTGCTGGTGGGGATATTGCTGTTAAACACCGCCGGCGGTTCACTGACCCTCAGTGACTGGATGGCCTATGACCAGCAAATCCGACAGCATCCGTTTTACGGCGCCATTTTCGCGACCATGCTGCTGGGGGCCATGACCAAGTCGGCCCAGGTACCCTTTCATTTCTGGCTGCCCAATGCCATGAGCGCCCCCACCCCCATCAGTGCCTTTTTGCATGCCGCAACCATGGTCAAAGCCGGCATCTACCTGTTGATGCGCCTGCATCCCCTGCTGGGCGGCACAACGGTGTGGATGGGCAGCCTGGTCGTCATCGGCGGCCTCACGGCCATATGGGGCGCCGTTCAAGCCGTGAGTCCCTCCGATCTCAAGCGGATGCTGGCCTATACGACAATGATGGGACTGGGCGTCCTGACCATGTTTCTGGGCGGGAACAACACCGCTTCACTGACTGCCGCAGCTACATTTCTGCTGGTCCACGCCCTGTATAAGGCCGCCCTGTTTCTGGCCGTGGGCAGCATCGACCACCAGGCCGGCACCCGTCTGCTCGAACAGCTGGGCGGCCTCTGGCGCGCCATGCCGCTGACGGCTCTGGCCGTGGCGACCGCCACCATGTCCATGGCCGGGTTTCCCTTGTTCTTTGGCTTCATCGGCAAGGAAATCATGTATCAGGGTGCACTGACCGAAGAGATCTTTCCCCATTTCGCCACCACCATCGCCCTGCTCTCTAATTCGCTGATGACCGCCGTGGCCGGCATCATCCTGCTGGGCCCGTTCACCGGTAAACGTCCCGACCCATTGGCCGCAGCGGTTGAGGCGCCCCTGCCCATGGTTTTCGGTCCCGCTCTGATGGGCGGGCTTTGCCTGCTCTTCGGCCTCATTCCGGGGTGGGTGTCGGACTACCTCGTCGAGCCGGCGGTCCGTTCCTTTTCCGTCGTCGAAAACGAGGTTCAGCTGGCCATCTTCCATGGTTTCAACACCCCGTTGGTGCTGAGCATTGTCACCTTGACCCTCGGCGGACTGATCTATTTTGCCCGTAAGACCGTCCGCCCTGTCGTCGCGGCGGCCATGGACGCCATCCCCCTGACCGGCCAGCGCGGGTATGACGTCACCCTGAAAGGGATGCTGGCCAGCGCCCATGCAATTGCCGATGGGCTGCAAAACGGTTCCCTGCATCGCTATCTGCTGACCACTATCGCTGTTTTTACGATCACCACCACCGTGGTCTGGTGGACCAACGCTGATGGTTGGGCCCTGTGGCTGCGGTCAGTGGACATACCGCTGTCCCACTGGCTGCTGGTCGCCGTTATGGTTGTGGCCGTCGTGGTGGTGGTCCGCGCCCGCTCCCGTATCCTGGCGGTGTCTGCGCTGGGCATGGTGGGCGGCGGCGCTGCACTGGTGTTTCTGGTTTACGGCGCTCCGGACCTGGCACTGACCCAGTTGCTGGTCGAGACGTTGACCCTGATCATCGTCTCCATCGTTTTGCTGCGCCTGCCTCCGCTTTCAGGAGCGCCGAACAGCCCCACCGCCAGCCGTTGGCTGGATGGCCTGGTGGCCGTCGGTACGGGTGTCGTGGTCGCCGGCCTGTGCATGGCCGTCACCAATGGCCCCATCGATCGTCAATTGACCGCTTTTTTCGAACACAACAGCTATATCGCCGCCCACGGACGGAACATCGTCAACGTCATCCTGGTGGATTTCCGCAGCCTGGATACACTGGGAGAGATCACCGTGGTGGCCACCGCGGGTTTGGCCGGCTACGCCCTGATCGCCAAACGAAGGGAGTGAGGCAACCCATGCAATCCTATATTCTGAAGGCGGCGACCCGTCTGCTGGTCGGACTGATCCTGGTGTTTTCGGTCTACCTGCTTTTCCGCGGGCACAACGCGCCGGGAGGCGGCTTCTCGGCGGCCCTGGTCGCCGGCACGGCCTTCGCGCTGTTCGCCATTGCCGCAGGGCCCGAACCGGTGCGCCAGGCCCTGCGAATCGAGCCCAGGACGCTGATCGCCTGGGGGCTGTTGTTGGCCGTCGGTTCCGGATTGATCGCCGTCCTGATCGGCCGGCCCTACCTGACCGGGTTGTGGTGGACGCCGGCGGTCCTGGACGGCGCGTTGGCCGTGGGGACCCCGCTGTTTTTCGACATCGGGGTGTTTCTGGTGGTCCTGGGGACCATCTTGACCCTGTTGCTGCACCTGGAGGAGCGTTGACATGGAGACCGTTCTGGCGGCGTTGACCGGTGCGATGGTGGCCGGCAGCGTCTTTCTGATGCTCAGCAAAAATCTGGTGCGGTTTATTTTCGGCCTCGTGCTGGCCAGCAACGCGGTGAACATGTTGATCTTCGCCGCCGGCCGTTTAGAGACATCCCGGCCGCCGCTCATTACCCAGGATGCAGCGCATGCGGCGGTGGCGGTGGCCAACAGCCTGCCCCAGGCCCTGATTCTGACCGCCATTGTCATCGGCTTTGCCCTGCTGGCATTCATTTTCATTCTCTTTTTCCGCACCTATCAAGCCCTGGGCACCGTGGACACCGAAGCCATGACCGACGCCGAGCCTGTTTCCGTCAGGGATTCAGCGGGAGGACCGCCATCATGAACAGCGGGCTGGCGGTCCCGATCATCCTGCCTTTTACCGTGGCGGCCATCGTGCTGCTGGGCCGGCGTCTGCCGGCCTTTCAACACGTCGCCAGCATGCTGGCAGCGGCCCTGCATCTGGCCACGGGCGCCTGGCTGCTCCATGTTGTGCATCATTCCGGCATCCAGGTGCTGCATGTCGCTTCCTGGCCGGCGCCGTTCGGCATCGCGCTGGTGGCGGACCATCTCAGCAGTCTGATGGTGCTCATCACCGGAGTCATCTACACGGCGGTAAGCATCTATTCCCGGGCAGAAATCACCGCCGATGACCAACGGCGGGGCTACTATCCGCTGCTGCACATTCTGGTGGGGGGGATCAGCGGCGCATTTCTCACCGGCGATCTGTTCAACATGTATGTCTGGTTCGAGGTGATGCTGATGGCCTCGTTCGCCCTGTTGGTACAGGGCCAAACCCGCGCTCAGCTGGACGGCGGCGTCAAGTATGTGGTCATCAATCTGATCTCGACCCTGCTCTTTCTCACCGGGTTGGGATTGGTCTATGGCCTGACCGGCACACTCAACATGGCCCATCTTCACATCAAGCTTCGCATGGTGTCCGATCCAGGCCTGGTGGCTGCCGTGGCCGTGCTCTTTCTGACTGCCTTCGGTATCAAATCGGGGTTGTTTCCCCTCTTTTTCTGGCTGCCGGCCTCCTATCACACCCCACCGGTGGCCACGTCGGCGATCTTCGCCGGCCTGTTGACCAAGGTGGGTGTCTATGCATTGATTCGAACATTCACCCTGATCGTTCCATTTGAAGACAACGGACTGCGCGAACTGGTGCTGGCGGCGGCAGCGGCCACCATGCTCGTCGGTGTCCTCGGAGCCGCGACGCGCTATCAGATCCGCCGCATCCTCTCCTTCCATATCATCAGCCAGGTCGGCTACATGATCCTTGGTCTGGGACTGTTCACCCCGCTGGCCCTCGCCGGCGCGGTGTTCTACCTGCTTCACCACATTATCGTCAAAGCCAATTTGTTTCTGATCAGCGGGTTAATCCGCCGCGGCGGCGGGTCGTTCGAGCTTTCACAGATCGGGGGGCTATACCGCAGCCAGGGATGGATCGCCCTGCTGTTTTTCATCCCCGCTTTTTCGCTGGCGGGGTTTCCGCCCTTGTCGGGATTCTGGGCCAAAATGATCCTAATCCGGGCCAGCCTGGAAATCGGGCAGTTCTTCTTGGCCGGAGTGGCCGCGCTGGTCGGCCTGCTGACCGTTTACTCCATGGTTAAAATCTGGAGTGAGGCCTTCTGGAAACCTCACCCGAGGGCCGCTGAAAACAGCGCCCCGGCGGCGCCCCCGCTGGACGGCTGGATGCTGGCCCCCGTCGTGGTCATGGCGGCCATGACCGTCCTTATCGGCCTTTCACCCGAACCGCTCTTCCAACTGGCCAGGGCCGCCGCCGACGAATTGCTCGAACCCGGCGCCTATGCCTACACCGTTATCGGGGCGATGCGATGAATCTATTCTTCATCAACACGTTTATCGCCTTAGGCTACATGGGCGTCCAGGGGCAATTCAGTCTATCCGGATTTTTGCTCGGCTTCGCTTTGGGATATCTGGCCCTGTGGCTCACTCAGCCGTTGTACGGCAAGTCACGCTACTTTCAGCGGGTGCCGAAAACCGTCAGGCTGGTGGGGTTCTTTCTGGTCGAACTGCTGATCTGCAACCTGCGGGTGTTCTGGGACGTCATTACCCCGGAACATATCAGCCGACCCGGCATCGTCGGCGTGCCTTTGAGTGCTGAAAGCGACATGGAAATCCTGCTGGTGGCCAACCTGATTTCGCTGACTCCGGGGACGCTCAGCGTCGATCTTTCCGACGATCGGCGCACCCTGTATGTACATGTCATGTTTCTGGACGATCCGGATCGATTTCGGCGGTCGATCAAGGCGGGAGTGGAGCAGCGGGTGTTGGAGGTAACGCGTGATCATTGACCACCAGACCATCGTTCATCTGGCCAGCCGGCTGTCGCTGGCCCTTTTGATAGTGAGCATCGCACTGACGTTCATTCGATTGGTGCGGGGCCCCCAGGCTGCGGACCGGGTGGTGTCCCTGGATCTGATTGCGATCATAATCGTAGCCTTTTTAGGCGCCTATGCCGTTCACGAGAAAGACACCTCTTTCCTGGATGTGGCCATCGCCTATGCGCTGATTGCGTTCCTGGGTACGGTGGCATTGGCCCGCTATCTGTTTCGCTCGTGCAGCAGATCGAAGCAGCACTCAACCAAAAGGGGGGAGGAATGAGCGCCCTGATTGCAGCCACGCTGTTGATCGTCGGCAGCATCTTCTGCCTGGTAGCCGCCGTAGGGATGCTGCGACTGCCGGATACGCTCATCCGCATGCATGCGGCGACCAAGGCCGGCACCGTAGGAGCAGGCTGCATCCTGGCCGCGGCGGCCGTGATCGCCGGAGAATTGGGCACCACCTTGAAAGCCATCGCGGCCATCGTCTTCTTGTTGTTGACGGCACCGGTGGCGGCGCATTTGATCAGTCGGGCCGCCTACCACCAGGGCATCCGCCTATTTGACAAAACCTGGATCGATGAACTGGCGGACAGCATGCCGGCGGACGGATCGACGGCGGAGACGTCTCTCACCCATCCATCAGAATCGTTGGGGAAAGATAACGGCACGCGCGAAGATGGGCCCGGGCCATCAGGGGACCACCCATAGGGCGCCATCAGAAAACTGATTGATCAGATAGCGGCTGACGCTGCCGGTAAAAAACTTCTTGTCCATCCCCCGCCGTCCGATGACCAGCGTGCCGTATTTACCTTGCCGATAAGCCTCTAAAACGGCTTTGCCAACCCTGAAGCTGCCCTCCTTGACATGAATATCGATCTGACTGTCGTGGAACCCTGAATCCTCGAGTTTTTTTCGTGCGTGGGCAAAAAACCGGTCGACACAGGCTTGGTCTCCCTCTCGAATGATGGTTTCGAGTTCGGCGGAGTCGGTGTCCGCGAAGTCAATAGGGCAATAGTCCTTTAAGCGAGGCGCCACATGAAAAAAGGATAGCTTGATATTGGTGTTACCCCCAAGTATGAATGCCAGGTGATCCACTGCCCTCAGGGAACTCTCGGACCCATCAACAGCGATCAGGATCTCCTTTGAAGGCCCCTTTTCACCCACCAGCCATACTGGAATCAATTGGGAGTTATCCACGATATTGGCGCTGACGCTGCCGAGAAAAACGTCTGCCAGGCCGGAAAGTCCGCGCCTGCCCACAAGAATGGCATCATACAGCATCGCCGTACCGTGCTCCAAGATGTCCTTGGCCACACCGAATTGTCGAGGCTGGGTCTGCAGTTGAATATCTGCGTCCGGGATGCCCAGCGATGCCATGAGCTGTTTGTCTTTTTCGAGCAGTGCTTGGGCGGCTTGGTTGTTTTTTGCCATCAGCTTTTTCAGCTCGTTGTATGCGCTGGGTTTTTGTCTGGATTCATCCAAAAGGTACTGCGAAATGGTCGGCTGCACATGAAACAGGAGGTATTTCAGGTCGTTCACCGTTTCACGCAACGCGGCTGCATACCGCAGGGCGTTTTCCGAATGCCGAGAATCATCGACCGCAATCAAGATTTTCTTTTCCATGGGATACCTCCTGCGTTGTCCTTCAAACATATTCTTAACCGTGGGGAATACATCCACACAACGGCATCGTAAGGCCTGTCCGTTCATGTGTAAATAGGGAGAGACGGAAAAAACTGATACGTTGGAGGGGCTTGATCCTACCACCCCCCACCTCCCCCTCCGCCGCCCCCCCCACCGGAAGATCCGCCTCCACCGCTTCCTGAGGACGATCCAGGTGCGCTGGACGACGCCGAGACCGCGCCAGCAAATGATCCGCCTAAACTGGCAGCCAATCCGCTAAAGGGCGTGCGCCCGTTGTACCAGGACGGCGTTTGATGGCGCCCCGACGTGGGGTCGACGGCCGCCCTGGCCAGGACGTCGGCAAACTGCTCGTTCCAGTCGTTTTCCACATCCAGGGCCATCGCGCAGGGCAGCAGGGCTTCGAAGTGTTTGGGGGTCCGGTCCGGCGGGTTGAGCAGATTCATGCGCTCCTGCTCCGCCACGCGCATGTAGAGTTTCAAGCCCTCGATGTCGTCCATCAACCGTCTGCCGGCCAGGGTCGGCGCCTTGAGCAGGTGGTAGAAGACGATGTTGGTGGCCACAACCCCCAGGAACAGGATCAGGCTGGGAAAGCCGATGGCCGAGGCGAGCACGCCGATGCCGAAGAACTCACCGCCGAAAAAGGGAACGGCAAACAGG